>JAAESD010000232.1 GCA_024229695.1 bacterium | reverse complement strand
CAAGCAGTAGTCTCCAGCAGTATCATCCCAACCAACAATTTCATTATGATCAAGCTCAGGATACCGGCCATGACTGGCTGGATATTTAGAATTCTCATTAACCTGTGCTTTAATTCTAAACCCGACAGCATGCCAGTCGGGACTGCAAGTATGGATTACAAGATGTTTGCCTAATGAGCTGGCAGCCAATTTCGCTGTTAGCGAATTAGAAGCTGAATGTGATTCTACTCCTGCGCGTAAAACTTCCACTGCTTCGGATAAATTAACTGAGCAGTCTGGAATCACATTAAGTTTCGATGCTGAATTAAGCAAAGCTCCAAGACCAAAACCAAGAGATGCTCTTGGCGGCATTCCTGGCGGTAAAACCACAACCGGAATATTATTTTCACAAGCTAATTCGGTCAACTTACCACCTGAAGAAATGACCAACTTGGGACTGCTTCCAGTTAGTGCTTCATTAAAACAGGAAAGTGTTTCTTCTGTATTGCCTGAGTAGCTGCTGAACACCAATAAATCTTTTTCACTTACCCACCCGGGAAGAGAATATTCTCTGTTTACTGCAATCTGAACACCAGCATCTTCAAAAACAGGTCTCAGCAAATCTCCGGCTATGGCAGATCCTCCCATACCGCAGACAACTACAGAACCAGGATTGACATTTAATGGAGTTAATTCAGACAGCCCCTGAAGGTAACTGCTTGATTCAAGATGATCTGGCATCTCTGCAATCAGATTCATCATTGTTTCGATACCACTATTTGGCGACATTTTATTCCTTCAGTTTTGCTTTCTCGCACTTTTTTTGCCAACTAGATACTCATCAAGGTGAGCTTCCGCTTCAGCAGCAGTTGAAAATGACATCAGGTCAGACAATAGCTGCTTTGCTTCTGACATTGGTGTCCAGCGAATAACTTGTTTAACCTTTGGCAGCTGAACTGCGTGCGTACTTATTTCATCGAAACCCAGGCCTAGCAGCACTTCGGCAAATCGTGTTTCAGAAGCCATCTCACCACAAATACTTACTTTAATTCCAGCATTGTGTGCCGCATCTATAGCCGATTTCATAAACCGCAACACCGCAGGGTGAAGCGGTTGATACAGATATGAAACTCTTCTGTTTAGACGGTCCATTGACAAAGAATACTGAATCAAATCGTTCGTTCCAATACTGAAAAAATCGCACTCAGCTGCCAGTAAATCAGCAATCGCGACAGCAGATGGCGTTTCCACCATTATACCAATCTCCACATCAGGATCATGTTCTATGGACTCAGCAGCCAATTCATTGATACACTCTCTACAAATCTGCCGAGCTTTTCTCAATTCATCAACACCGGTTATCATTGGAAACATTATTTTCGAAGGCCCACCTGCAGCGGCCCTGAACATGGCTCGCAACTGAGATTTTAACAAACCCGGATTCGCAAGAAGAAAACGAATGCCACGCCATCCTAAAAATGGATTGAATTCTTTTCTGGCACCAAGGTAGCGTTGGACCTTATCCCCACCAACATCAAGAGTTCTGAAAACAACTGGTCTGCCGTCCATTTTTTTTACTATTTCACTGTAGACTTCCATCTGTTCATCTTCAGAAGGAATACTGCCATGTTGGAAATAAATATATTCTGTTCTCAGAAGCCCAATACCTTCACTACCACACAACAAAGCTTTGTCTACTTCAATCGGTAGCTCAATGTTATTAAACATTTGAATCCGATGACCATCTGGAGTTTCTGCCGGTACATCTTTCAGATGCGCCAACTTTTCATTCAGAGTACTTTCTTTGTGATAAAGTAATTTGAACTTCCTTACTATTTCCTTATCAGGGTCAACAATCAGTTCTCCCAAATGTCCATCTACAGCAACAGAGTCCCCATCGGAAAGGCCCACCAGGGACTTGCCTAAACCTACTACAGCGGGAACACCCATACTCCTGGAAAGGATTGCAACGTGACTTGTACGACTTCCCTCTTCAAGTAGAAAGCCAAGCACATTTGTTGTCCCAATTGCAGCTGTGTCTGAAGGAGTAAGTTCATTTGCACAAACTATACAATCCTCTGATGGACCAACAACTTCGTTGTTATCCCAGCCCATTAATATTCTTAGAACTCTTTCTTCTACATCTCTTAAGTCCAGAATTCGTTCTTTATAATAACTATCCTGCAGGTCATGGAATCTGCTGATTACTTCTGCTATCGATTTAGTAAAGAGGTACTCTGCATTCTGAAGTTCTTCCTCAATCCTGCACAAAGTTGAATCCAGGACTAGTTCATCTTCAAGAATGAGCAATTGGCTCTCGATAATAGCAGCTTCATCCTTGCCAAGTTCTGCTTTCAATTTGGCGGCAAGATCACGAATCTGCTGCGCTGCAACACCAATAGCATCCTTAAACCGTTTTTGTTCAGGCTCTATATTTTTCTTTAGTATGGAATTTGTAACAGGCTCTGGCCGCTTCTTTTTTATGCAGAACAATTTCCCAACTGCATAACCAGGTGAAGCCGCGATGCCTTTAATTACTGTCATCTGCACTTTCACCTTCAGGTTCAGCCAGATCTACTTCAATAAGCTTCACCAACGATTCCAGAGCTTCAGCTTCATCGGCACCATCGGCTTCAAGATTAACAGAACAGCCGTAGCCAGCCGCAAGACTCGCCAACCCCATTATGCTCTTGGCATTGGCAACTCGGCCATTGAATAAAACCATTACTTCGGCAGAATACTGTTTTGCAACTTTTACAATTCGGCCAGCAGCTCGAAGATGAAAGCCAACCGGGTCTGATACTACTGCAGTTGCTTTTTTCACTTTATCCTCCTCAACTCCTCAACAGAGCTAGTTTACAAATATGACAGAACTGCCAATACAGGCAGCATTGTTAGCACAATCCCTTCAACAGGCATTTTTCTTTTAAAAATAACAAATGAAATCACACCTGTAACCATGACATAAACATTGGATAATGTACCTGTAGTATCACTATTTTGATAAACCCATACTACAACTAATCCAGTTAAAATCCCAGCCAAAAGTGTTGCAATATGCTTGGCAATTCCAATCGATTTATGCCAAACAGAATTTGCCATCAAATCGGCGATATCCAGGCCTAATTCGAAACCAATATTTAATGATTTCCAGCGCAAAATCAATTGAGCAATAGCAAAAAACAAAACAGGCAAAAGCGCTGCCTGTGGTCCACAACATAAACCTGCTACAATTGAAAGTGACAATAATGCAGGCCTGAGTCCCAGCCAGAAAAACTGATCACCAAGTGAGGCCAATGCTCTGCCCAAAGACTCTTTATAGCTTGATATTAACTGCCCAGGATTATCACAGCTATCGTCTTCAAGTCTGATTAACCCACCTATCAGGAAGTTTGCATAATAAGGATTTGTATTGAAGTATGCCAGATGCCGTCGGCAAAAAATTACTTTTTCTTTTAGTTGCAGATTACTTGATTCAAGCCACGGATATAATGCATAAATCAAGCCCAGGCTTTGCATTCTTCTTGATGTCCATGAAGCTTGTAGAGCAAGGCTTCTGAAGAACAATCTTTTCCGTATAATATCTAGAGTTTTGTTTTTTAACATTATCCCAATCCTTTGACAAGAACCAGAATAACAACAGTAGCAACAGAACCTGCACTCAACAAAAGCCAACCTCTACGCCTGCCATGCAATTCAATTATGGAAGAAATTCCTACAGCAACAGTCAACATAGGGACCATAGCAAATAACTTTGTGATTTCTGGTGATAGTTTCCAGAACATTGGAATCCACAATAGAACCAAAAATGCAACCCAAAAAGAAACCAGTATAACGCCTCTTGCAGCTGTGATTGCTATACATCTAGTCTGAATTTTATCAAGTTCACTAATTGTCCCCGCTCTCAATTTTCTAATACCGACCACAGCCAGTTGGAAGTGGAGAATCCGTTCAACTTTTATCACCCATCCACCAAAAAAACTACCAAAACAAACAGCAGTAATAACCCATCCCAAAAGAGCCATCTCTTCAGAAATGCCATCTGTCAAAACCAATGGTGGCTTATAGCCTGAAGCTGTTAGAACAAGAACTGATGCCAGAATAACTGAAGTGCGCTCCCCGGAACATGATTTGCCAATGGGAAGGTTGCTTATGTTTAATAATTGCACCGGCAAAGCAATCGAAAAACCGATTGTAGCATCACCACAAATCACCCCGGCTAAAACACCGGCCGGGAGTGGCTGGCTGAACCAGGTTTGAGCATATGAAGTTACATCCAGGGTCAGAATCGCCCCTAGAATCGCAACTGCAAGAACACTCCACCAAGGCAGTAAGCTGATTAGTTCTGGAACAGTCATGGCATTATCGATTCAATTGCATCAAGAGCCAGTTTATCGATAGTATGTATTTTCACCCCAGGTACAGATTGGGCATTGACAGGTATTCCACTGTTCAGGATTCTGCGTAAATAGGCTATATCGGTTCTATTGACATACACATATTCAAACATTTCATATTTGCTGTTCGAGTGATGCATCCCACCTGCATTCACTTCATCTATTTTAACACCTCTACGAACCAGATCGAACATATCTTCCGGATTCTCAACAAGTAAAATTGTTTTACATTCCAGGGGAAGATTGTTCAGAAATACAGCAGCGGATTCTTTATTTAAAATCGATACATCTATATCCGGTGGAACAGCGGATTTGTATATTTTACTCTGCCAGGGGTCAGCAGCAATAGTATCATTGCAAAGCACTATCTGATCAGGTTGTAAAATCCTGCTCCAACCGACAGTTACTTGTCCATGAATGAGTCGATCATCAATTCTGGCTAGAATAAGCGACAAGTTATCCCTCCTGAACTGGTCCCATTGATGTAATTGCCTGCCGACCTTTTTCTACAAGTCTGCGAGGGAGTTCATCAATCGGCATTGTTTCACGCCAAGTGACAAAATCAAGGAGCATAGCCAGATTCACTCCAGTCAAGATTCTGGTTGAAGATCCAGCAGCGCCAGCTAGTTGTGCTGCATTAGCGCAACTGCCACCAAAGTCATCAATGAAAAGTATAGTATCACAATCGTTATCAGATGAGATCAACTCCTTGATTTCATCTGCAAGTTCCGATACGGATTTGCCACTATTACTTCTGCCTGTCAGACCTGAAACTGGTCCCATTATCATTTCCACAACAGAAACAAGCTCCACTCCAAGTTCTCCATGTGTAACGACCAAGCCGTTAATCATCCAGAGCCTCCATTATTCATGGTCGTGACGAAGATACTGCCGCAAGTAATCGCCACCTTTGAGAGTATCCATTATGCGCTTATTCAAATCTTGTGCTGCATCAACACCGTACAATTTAAGCATCAAGTCCAGCGCAATTACTTCACTGATAACCGTTATATTCTTCCCAGGATAGATAGGAACCACTATACGAGGAATTTTTATCCCCATAATTTCAGTTTGCTTATGTTCCAGACCGATACGTTCATAATCGGCATCGTCCTGCCATTGTTCAAGACGCACCTCAACTTCAATCCGTTTTTGCATTCGGATTCCACGAACTCCGAATATTGCCTGAACATCGACAACACCAACACCACGGATTTCAATTTTATGTTGAAGAACTTCCCTGAAAGTGCCTATCAAAACATCATTGTGCCGACGACATATCTCAACGATATCGTCCGCTACCAGTCGATGTCCTCTTTCTACAAGATCAAGAGCACATTCGCTTTTGCCGATTCCACTGTTACCAGTAAAAAGCATTCCAACACCATACACGTCAACCAGTGAGCCATGTATTTCAGTACGATCTGCAAAAGCATCTTCCAAATAAATATTAAGAGAATGCAGGAAATCAATTGTAGGCATCTTGGTACGTACTAAAGGTATTTCAAATTTTGTAACATAATCAATTACTGTTTGAGATACTTGAAGATCACTGGTTATGAATAACAAGGGAGGCTTTAGTTCAGCAACACGCCCCAATGCAAGTTCTTGCTCATTATCTGATAATTTTGACAGGTAAGAAACCTCGGATTTACCCAGAATCTGCATACATCCGGTATCAAAGTTCTCAAGGAAACCCATCAGAGCCATACCTGGACGATGTAAATCACCTGATTGTATGGTTATCGGAATGTCTGGCATATCATTCAGCATCTTCATGCTCAATGCTTCACACAAGTCAGAATAAATATCCTGAATAGTGACCTGGGAGTTTATCAACAATTGAACTCTCCCTCTTATTCTGGTTTTAGAACAGCGACTTCTCCGTCATCCTTGCGATACAGTACTGTCACATCACCTGATGTGCTATCGCGGTAAATAAAGAAAGGATCAGAAGAAGAGTTGTATCGATCAGTTGCAATTTCTTCAGTCATACTCGTCAGCATAAAATTCTCATCTTCTTCAGATGTGTCATCACTGGAAAAGTTTGAGTCCATAGCTTGGCCAAGTCCACCATCTGCGTTGCCCCTGTGGTCTTTCATTTTATCTTTATAACGTCTGAGTTGACGTTCAACGCCTTCAATAGCAAAAGCGGCAGCGCCTTGTGGTTCTGAATGAGTAACACGAGCATGACATTGATGCTGCTTCAGATTCATTGACAGTTCACCCTCGAAACGACCACCTTCAAAAGTCAATGTTAACCGAGCGCTGATTGGCTCGTCAGGACTATACCTTTTTAGATTATTCAGTTTCTTGGCTATATCATCCTTCATTTCGTCGCCAAGATGAAAATGTCGGCTATGAATCTCATATTGCATAACTGCCTCCTGTTTGGGATCTACCCAGTTTAAGAATATTGCTTGCGCATTCGGGCATTTAGAATACCCAACTGCTCACGGTATTTTGCTACTGTACGACGTGCAATTTTTGTTCCACGTGTAGCCAGAATTTCTACAATCTTTTTGTCGGAAAGTGGCTTCTCAGGATTTTCTGAGGCAATCACTTCTTCTATCATGTGCCGCACGGCTTTTGATGAAACATCTTCACCCACATTGGAGTCAAGCCCAGCAGAGAAAAAATATTTCAAGGGGAAAACGCCCCTTGGTGTCTGAACATATTTTTGCTTTGTGACTCTGGAAACCGTTGACTCATGCATGTCAATTTTATCCGCAATCTGCTGCAGTGTCAAAGGCTTCAAGCCCAAAGGACCTTGTTCAAAAAAGTCGGATTGTTTTTCTACAATAGATTCCATTACGTTAATCATAGTTCTGCGACGCTGTTCAATTGTCTTGATTATCCATTCAGCATAGCTACGTTTTTCGTCAATGAATTTCACATCGTCACGATCAAATCCAGGACCATCCTTGGCCAATTTATCATATGCCTTGCTGACACGGAGCCTTGGTATGTTGTTATCGATCAAGGTGCAAACATACTCATCCCCAACTTTTTCAACCAGAAGATCTGGAGTTATATACTCGGCACCATCAGAAATCGAACTCATACCAGGCTTGGGATCAAGTTCGCCGATTCTGGATGCAATTTCCTGAACCTCAAGTGGAGTAATTTTCAGTGCCCTGGAAATTTCTGCAAAGCGACGCATTTTGATATCTTCAAAATGGTTTTTGATAACTTCTGCTTCTATAGAATCTGAAAGCCCTTTTGCTTTCAACTGCAATAAGAGACATTCCTGCAAGTCGCGGGCAGCTATTCCGGGAGGGTCAAATCCTTGTAATATTTCAAGTACAGCCTCTACCCGATTTATTTCTGTCTCATAATAAGAAGCTACTTCATTTAATGGACAAGTCAGGAAACCATCGTCCCCAAGGCTTCCAATCAGATACTTTCCGATTTTACGATCCAAATCATTATCGACTGCCATTACCAACTGTTCATTTAAATCATCCTGGCCAGTTGGAACTGCAGCTGTTGGTCGTTCAAGCTTGTCTTCATCTTCCGGTTCACGATCATTTGTTCCATCTTTGAATCCATCACTGAAATATTCATCCCAGTCGATTTCTTCCTCATCATCAGTATCTTCATCCAGAATGTCTTCCTGATCTGGATCATACTCTTCCAATAATGGATTTATCTGCAATTCTTGTCGCAACACCTGCTCAAGTTCAAGCGTTGGTATTTGCAACAGCTTTAATGCCTGCTGCAATCTCTGAGTCATGACCAGCCGTTGTTGCTGGTACATGCCCTGATGCATTTTCATTCGAATGTCCATTGTCCTCCTGTATATCGACTTCTAGCATCCTGCTAAAGTTTGAATGACTCTCCCAAATAAATCTCTTTGGCCTTCTCGTTGGTAACAATCTCATCTGCTGTACCTGAAAGCTCAATCTTACCATCATACATAATATACGCACGATCTGTAATACTGAGTGTTTCTCTCACATTATGATCCGTAATCAGTATGCCCAGACCACGGCTTTTCAGATTCACAACACTTTTTTGAAGGTCTGCAACTGCGATTGGATCGATACCCGCAAACGGTTCGTCAAGGAGCATGAAATTTGGTTCTGTTACTAATGCCCGCGCAATTTCGACCCGTCGTCGTTCCCCACCTGAAAGCTCATATCCCATGTTCTTGCGAACATGATCAATACGCATTTCTGAAAGAAGGTTTTCCAGTCGCTCCTGGCGTTGACCTTTATCCAGCTTCAAAGTTTCCAAAATTGCCATAATGTTGTCTTCAACACTCAATTTCCTGAATATCGATGACTCTTGAGGCAAATATCCAATACCAAGTCGAGCTCTTTTGTACATTGGCAGCGAAGAGATATCTTCGTCATTCAAAGTCACATTACCAGCATCTGCAGTGATAAATCCAACAATTATATAGAATGAAGTAGTTTTACCAGCTCCATTGGGGCCAAGTAATCCAGTTACTTCACCCTGTCTTAATTCCAGATTTACACCATCAACAACAGCTCGTCCGCGATAAACTTTGCGAATACCCGAGCAAGCTAGTATCTGAGAATTTTCCCGGCTCATTCAACAGGCTCCTTCTGATCATCTTCAGATATAACAAAAGCTTTTACCTGATCTTTTAGTTCAAAGTAATCCAGCTCAGGTGTAGCTTCCATTCCGTACCCGGTCATCACATCATAGCCTCTGGTAAACCTGTCAAACACATCATTCACAATTAACCCAGATTCATCATCGTAATGAAGCTCTTCTGTTTCCAGCTTACGACCATCTTCAGAAATTACAACAACTTCATTCCAGGCAAATAATTTTCCACTATCCAGGTTGGCCTTGCCCCTGCGGGAAGTGATTGTTGAAGTTAATTTATCTTTGTCAAAAAACTCCATTTTTAGTTCAAAGAGTTGAACATCATCATTATCAGCAAATTTCTGTAGTTTGTCGCTTGTTAAGACCCATTTTTTTGCACCATCTTCAGTCTCTGTTATCACATAATCAAACAACTCCTGGTCAGGTGGCGAGCCAACAGGCAAAGCTTTCACTTCCTGATCTTCAAATTCAGCACAACCAAAATTCAGTGTTATTAAAAAAAACAGGGCGTAAAAAAACTTGTTCAATTATTTTCCCATCTGCGGTGAAACCAAACCCATTCTGCAGGATTACTACAAACCATTTTCTCCAGCGCCAGATTGCATTCTTTCAACAACCCCACAGCGTCATTGGTTTCATAATAACGGTTTATTTCAATCAAGTCACCTGCAATTACATTAAAACCGAAATCAGTTCTTTTTATGGAAAGTGGCAATATTGGTGTTTTATACTTCATTGCAAGCTTGGCAAATCCAACTGATGTCGGTGCTGGCGCTCCAAAAAATGGAATCATCAGGTTTTCGACGGGATTATTCTGATCCATCAACACAGCTACAGCACCACCTGATTTCAACGCTCCAATAATTGGCCGCAAATCGCCATCTCTCCTGACAGGAGTAATGCCTCTATCTCTGCGCTGTTGATTGATCAGATCATCGACAGGTTTATTATGAATTGTTCCAGTTACTACAGTTAAACCATCACAAGTTTCAGCAAGCCATGCACCCAGTAATTCCCAACAACCAAAATGCCCGGTCAAAATGAGCACTCCACCTTCCTGCAATCGATCAACAACATCCTGATTACAAGATACTGATTGCAATAGATTATTCAGATTGTCAGGCAATAGCAGTGAGTCATGAATATTATCGCCCAGCCTGGAAATCATATCGGCTATAAGGAGATCTTGATCCGCATCAGGAATTGCCAACTTCATATTCTGCCTGGCAAGTTCCAGATACTCAGGCTTTATCTTGATTGCAAGCCTTACCAGATATCGACAAATAGCTTTGCCAGTTTTATCTGGAATAACCTGAAATATTTTTAATATTAACAAAGTCAGGAAGTAATAAACCGAGCGACGGATTCGTCTGTATAATGGCAGCTGTTCAGACACTTCTAATAAATCCCGGAGCGCAGAATATCATGAATATGTAATATACCAACAGGCTCATTGGCATCATTTACAACAACTAATGAAGTTATCGGCCCAGCCTCACGAGATTCCATAATTCTTAATGCAGTAGCAACCAGTTCATCTGGTTTAATAGTGCTTGGGCTGGTAGACATCAGTTCATCAAGTGGCAAATCAAGTGCGTTGTTATTTGCCAGAACAAGCCTTTTCACATCGCCATCAACACAAACACCGACCAGCTTTCCGGAAGAGTCTGTGACACAAACTGCACCCAATTTTTTGTCGATAATAACCTCAAGAGCGTCCCTTAATTTTACATCGACACTGATAACAGGTAGATCATCACCTTTATGCATCAAATCGCTGACTCGCAGCAATAAGGATTTGCCCAATACGCCACCAGGATGGAATGCAGCAAAATCCTCAGGCTTGAATTGTCTGAGTTTCAGCAGAGCAACAGCCAGTGCATCACCAGTTACCAGAGCAGCAGTAGTGCTTGTTGTTGGAGTAAGATTTAACGGACAAGCTTCTCTGGTTACTGAACAGTTTAAAACGACATCACTCGCAGAAGCTAATTGAGAATCAGGATTACCTGTAATTGCAATAAGGGTCATATTGAAATGTCGGCCAAGAGCAACCAGTCCTGTAACCTCAGGGTTGTTGCCACTTCTGCTGATTGCAACCATCACATCACCGCTGCGAACAATACCCAGGTCTCCATGAATCGCTTCAACAGGATGTATAAAATGACTTGGAGTTCCCGTGGAAGTAAGAGTGGCTGCAAGTTTGCGGGCAATGATGCCGCTCTTTCCAAGTCCAGTAATAATGGCCCGGCCTTCACATTTGTAGAGTGCATTTACTGCATCAACAAATGATTGCCCCAAACCGTCTGCCAACTTGTGAAGCTCATCAGCCTGTTGGATGAATGTCTCTTGCCCAAGTTTCAATATCTCTTTATTACTCATTATTAGAACCAAGCCTTCTCAGCAAGTCTAACCAACGCCTTGCCGTACAACTGTCTTGATTTCAAGACAAGATCAGTAACTTCTCTGACGGCTCCTGAACCACCGTGCTCAGAGGTTACAAAATCTGCACGACTCTTAACATCCGGACAAGCTTCAGGGACAGTCACTGCGAGTTGCGCCATATCCATTGCTGGAATATCGATAAGATCATCGCCCATATACAAAGCCTCATCACCTGAATAACCAAGCTCAGAAAGAATTTCCTTCATAGCAGTCTGCTTGTCGAATCGGCCCAGTTTAATAGAGTCAAATCTGAGTTCTTTAGCCCGTGATTCAGCAACTTTACTATTACGACCAGTAAGCAACGCCAGTTTAATCCCTACTGTCCTTGCCATCACAAGTCCAAGGCCATCTTTGACATTGAATTCTTTCAGCTCTTCACCATTTACACCAAAAAGCAAATTGCCGCTGGTTAAAATACCATCGGCATCAAATACCATCGCTTTTACATTTTGAAACAGCTCCAGTTGCGATTGGTTGAGTTGACTTTTGGCATCGTCCAGATATTTACTATCAGAGAATGGTGGCCACTGCTTTGTCATGAGGTCATCTCCAGGTACAGTTCACGGAATCTAACTGCGTTTTCAACCAAACTGTCAAACTGTTCAAAAGGCAACTGACTGCCAGCATCGCTCTTTGCTCTTGCTGGTTCGTAATGTGTTTCAATAAATAAAATATCAGCTCCAGCAGCGACTCCACATCTTGTCAACGATGGCACAAGTTCAGGTTTGCCACCTGTTGTTCCAGATGAGCTACCTGGAGTTTGTACAGAATGAGTTGCATCAAAAACTACTGGTACGCCAAGATCTTTCATTGCTGAAATTGATCGGAAATCGACAATTAAATCCCGGTAACCAAAAAATGATCCACGCTCTGTTGCAAGCACATCATCACAGCCAGCATCACGAATCTTTTGCACTACATGTTGCATATCCTCCGGAGCCAGGAACTGCCCTTTTTTTACGTTAACTACTGCGCCGGCTTTGGCTGCAGCTTCAAGCAAAGATGACTGTCGACATAAAAATGCCGGAATCTGTAATACATCAGCAACTTCTGCAACAGTTGCGGCATCCTCTGGATGATGGATATCGGTCACAATCGGTACGCCAAATTCCTTTTTAATGTTTTCCAGAATTCGCAATCCCTCTTGCATCCCTGGGCCTCTGTATGAGGACCCACTAGTTCTATTATCTTTTGTATAGCTTGCCTTGAAACAACACCCGACAGAATATGAATTACAGACAGAAATAATATCTGCTGCAAGTCGCATCATTTCATCTGGATCTTCCAATACACAAGGACCAGTTAAAAAATAAAGTGGCTGCCTTGAGCCAGTCAGATGCTTACCAATTTTCACTTCAGACAAAATAGCCTCCCGGGCTTTTACTTTTTACTATACTCAATTGCTGCTGCCACAAAACTTGTAAACAACGGATGAGGATCTGTTGGCCTGGATTTTAGCTCAGGATGGAATTGAACTGCAATGAAAAACGGGTGTACAGGATATTCAATTATTTCTACCAGGTTGCCATCTGGAGAGAGTCCCGAAAATACAACACCTGACTCTTCATATTGCTTACGATATTGATTATTTACTTCATATCGATGTCTGTGTCGTTCACTGATTTCAAGCTCATCGTAACAAGATGCAGCCAGGGATCCTTCCTGCAAATTACAGGGGTAAGCTCCCAACCTCATAGTTCCGCCTTTGTCTTGCACGTCACGTTGAGAAAACATCAGATCAATAACCGGGTGTTCACATTGTGCAGCAAATTCGCTGGAGTTGGCCATCGGTAAATTTACTACATCTCTGCCGAGTTCAATCATGGCACATTGCAAGCCAAGACAAATACCAAAAAATGGTATGTTATTATTCCGCGCATATCGAACCGCATTGACTTTTCCTTCAATACCCCGATCTCCAAAGCCACCAGGAACAAGAATTCCACAGCAACCAGCAAACTTTTCAGCAAATAGGTTATCCCCTATTTCGTCACCTTCAAGGCTTTCAGAATCTATCCAGACCTGCTCAACATTTACCAGATTTGGTATACCTGCATGTACAAAAGATTCAGTTATGCTTTTGTAGGCATCCTTCAGTTCAACATATTTACCAACAATGGCAATTTTTACTTTACCAGGTGGATTGTCAATTACGTCCACCATATCACGCCATTGCTGCATGTTAGCCTCTGGAACTTCCAGATGTAATTTGTCACAAATCAGTTTATCCAGATTCTGATCACTTAAAACAAGAGGTATTTGATAAATTGAACTGACATCAGGAGCATCGATTACAGCATGAACTGGCAGGTTACAGAATAACGCAATCTTCCTACGCGCTTCTTCAGGAATTGTATTTTCGGCCCTGCAGATAAGAAAGTCTGGCTGAATACCAATGCTACGAAGCTCTCTTACTGAATGTTGAGTCGGTTTGGTTTTTATTTCACCAGCAGCTTTGATGTATGGTACAAGAGTCAGGTGAAGTGATAATGTGTCTTCTGCAGGCATCTCCAACCGCAACTGCCTGATCGCTTCTAAAAATGGAAGCGACTCAATATCACCAACAGTACCGCCAATTTCAGTAATAATAATATCAGCATCAGTTGTTTCTGATGGTAACTTCATTCGACGCTTTATCTCATCGGTCACATGGGGAATAACTTGCACAGTTCGGCCAAGATATTCACCTTTGCGTTCACGAGTCAAAATTGTGTCATAAACCTGACCACTGGTAAGATTATTAATTTTCGAAAGACTGGTGTCAGTGAATCGTTCATAATGCCCGAGATCCAGATCTGCTTCTGCCCCATCGTCGGTTACATAGACTTCACCATGCTGGTAAGGGCTCATTGTTCCAGGATCGACATTCAAATATGGGTCAAATTTTTGCAGCACAACATTCATGCTTCTGGACTTTAGTAACCGCCCCACCGATGCTGCGGCAATCCCTTTTCCCAGTGCTGAGACAACTCCACCAGTAACAAAAATAAACTTGGCCATCGTTTAAAACCACCTTTTGTAACAGACCTCATCTAATGAAAAGATGTTAATCTGTTTTTACAGACTTGGAAAGAGTGTTAATCGTTTTTTGCCAGCAGTTGTTCAACTTTAATCAAATCTTCAGGTGTATCAACGCCAATTGAAGGCGAAGCATCACAAACTACCCTTATTACCATGCCTGATTCAAGTGCTCGCAACTGTTCAAGCCCCTCAATCATTTCCAGTTTTCCTGGTGGCATTTCAATAAATTTTTGCAGAGCATTAATCTTCCATGCATAAACCCCTACATGCCGTAAAGCGGCAGTATGAGGATTGACTTCCCGCCCAGGAAATCTTCCAGGCAATGGAGCACGCGAGAAATAAATTGCATGGTTATTATTATCGACAAGTAATTTCACAACATTTGGCATCATCCATTCCTGTTTATCAATGAACGGATGTGCAAGAGTCCCCAGCTCAGCGTCTTTATCCGAGCCCAAACTAATAACCAGTCTATCCAGATCTTCAGGGTTCATCAACGGTTCATCGCCCTGCGCATTTACAACGATGTCAGCATCCATCCCTGCAACCACTTCACCAACCCTGTCACTACCACTTTGGTGCTCGCCTGTCATGACGCATTCAAATCCTGCAGATTTGACAACATCCATAATTCTTTGATCATCGGTGGCAACCAGAACTGCCGATGCAGTTTTCATCAGCGAAGCACGCTGTGCAGCATGAACTACAAGTGGTTTACCATGAAGCATTGCAAGAGCTTTCCCGGGAAACCTTGTGGAACCATATCGTGCTGGAATTACAACTACTGTTTTCATTTCCTACTTCCATGTATAAACAAAAAAAGTGGAGCTCATCCCGCTGAACGGGCTGAGCTCCACTTTGAAACTATAGACTCTCTAGAACGGTTGTACGCTAACCTTCCTACGACTTTTGCCGTAGCGTCCGTACATAACCTTACCGTCGATAAGAGCGAACAAAGTGTCATCGTTGCCGCGTCCAACGTTAGTACCAGGGTGGATTTTAGTTCCGCGCTGACGAACCAGAATAGATCCGGCAGTAACGTTCTCTCCACCAAAGCGCTTAACGCCCAGCCTTTGAGCATTACTGTCTCGACCGTTTCTTGAACTTCCAACACCTTTTTTATGTGACATTGTATTGTCTCCTTAATTTCTGAAACCAGCGTTACCCACTGATACCTTTGATTACAATCTCGGTAAAAGCTTGACGATGGCCCTTATTTCGTCTGTAGCCCTGACGACGTTTCTTTTTGAATACGCTAACTTTTTTGCCAAGACCATGCTTGACTACTTCAGCAGCAACCGAACAGCCTTCAACCATTGGCTTACCAATGCGAGTTTCGCTACCATCATTATAAAGTAAAACTTCATCAAATGTAATAGCTTCGCCTGGTTCGGCTTTCAAAAGAGGAACTATAACAGAACTATCAGGTTCGACCCTGAACTGTTGATCACTAATGTTAACAATCGCGTACATTGGACTTTCTCTCCGCAATTTATCCCACAATTAAACGAAATTGCTTCTTTACAACTCCGCCATGGCGTAAACACGCACAATGGTACCGGTTTTATTACCGGAACCGTTGATAATTAACACTTCCGGACCCATTCGTCAAGTTTATGCTAAACAAGATTTTGACTTATTGCCAATTTATATTTACTCATTCATTAACAATACCAGTTATGAGATGTCAGAATTAACCGATTTGGAGCCTCAAATGAGCGAACAGACCCATAAAACGATAGTTATCGGCTCCGGCCCTGCCGGATTCACAGCTGCAATTTACCTGAGCAGAGCAAATATCCCAAATATTGTTTTTGAAGGCATACAGCCTGGTGGACAGCTTACTATTACAACTGAAGTTGAAAACTTCCCTGGATTTCCAGAAGGAATTCAAGGTCCGGAACTGACAATGAAGTTCCGCGAGCAAGCTGAACGGTTTGGCAGCGAAATAATCACAAAGGTTGTAGACTCTGTTGACCTCTCTGAACGTCCTTATAAAGTTCAAGTCGGAGAAGAAACTTTTCTGACTCAAAGCATTATTATTGCTACTGGCAGCTCCGCCCGCTGGCTGGGACTGGCAAATGAAGATGATTTTCATGGCAAGGGTCTCAGTGCTTGCGCAACCTGTGACGGTTTCTTTTTCAGAGATCAGGAGATTGCAGTAGTTGGTGGCGGTGACACAGCTTTGGAAGAAGCAATTTACCTTACAAATTTTGCCAGCAAAGTTACTGTGATTCACCGTCGCGATGAGCTGCGTGGCTCTAAAATTATGGCAGAGCGTGCGCTGGCAAATGACAAAATCGATTTCGCATGGAATAAAACAGTTAAAGAGTATGTTGCTGGTGAAAATGGTATTTTGAACAAGTTAATCCTGGCAGACACTCAAGGCGGTGATGACACTGAACTAAATGTAACCGGGTGCTTCATTGCGATTGGTCATACTCCTACAACTGCATTTTTGAATGGTCAGTTGGAGGCAGATGAAAATGGTTACCTAATTACCAAACCCGACAGTGCTGCAACTGATTTACCTGGTGTATTTGCTGCTGGTGACGTTCAAGACCATGTGTTCCGGCAGGCAATCACAGCTGCAGGTTCAGGTTGTATGGCCGCCATTGAATGTGAACGATGGTTGGGTGCAGAAGGACTTTAACTACTAATAAAAAATAGTCGACCTTGTTTGAGGTCGACTATTTTTTTTGTTTACGAATTTAATCTCTCATCAAAGTCAAAAATTCAGATCTCGTTTTAGAATTATTTTTAAAAGCTCCCAACATCTCACTAGTTACAGCATAACTGTTTTGTTTTTGGACGCCTCGCATCATCATACATAAATGTTGAGCCCGCAGAACAACTGCCACTCCCTCGGCTTCCAGGTTCTTCTGAAGACAGTCTGCGATCTGTGCAGTCATACGCTCCTGAACCTGTAACCGTCTTGCAAATGCTTCGACAACTCGTGCCAGTTTAGAGAGGCCAACAATCTTTGTTCCTGGAATATATGCGATATACGCTTTGCCAAAAAATGGCAGCATATGATGTTCACACGTAGAGTAGAAATCGATGTCATTGACAATGATCATCTCTTTACCCTCAGCCTCGAATAAAGCACCTTGGATAATAGCATCGGGGTCCATCTCATAGCCTGCAGCAATTTCTTTCCAGGCGCGTTTAACCCGCGCTGGAGTTTTCAACAAGCCCTCACGAGATGAATCTTCACCAATCTGTTGTATTATCGATTTTATTTCTTTTTCCACACTGTTCCCCTTTAAAAACCAGAGCGTCACGCTGAACCAAAATAAAAACAGTTTCCCTGCTGGTCAAGTCCAGCATCACCTGTCAGCAATTACTTTTCTGATAGCTTCAGGATACAATTTACATTCAGCGTCGAAAACACGCGCAGCTAATGTATCGATATCATCTCCAGGTAACACCGAAACTTCTCTCTGAGCGACAATTGAACCTGCATCATATTCATCAGTTACATGATGCACAGTGCACCCGGTTACTGCATCATTATTATCCAGCACAGCCCGATGAACTCGGTCGCCGTAAAATCCTTTGCCACCATATTTTGGCAGCAATGCAGGATGAATATTCAGAGCAATACCTTTGAACCACTCAGGCAAATGATAGAAACAAAGATACCCTGCCAATAGAATCAGCTCAGGTTCATATGGAGAAATCCAGTTGTTAATTGCCTTGTTGTGTTCAGCTACAGATGAGTACTTTTTACGCTGAAAAATATTTGTGTCGATATTTGCTGCTTCAGCTACTTCTAATCCTCTGACATCTTTTCGACTTGAAACCACAGCATTAATATTAATTGGCAGATTTTCTGAGGAAATTTTATCAATCAGATTTTCAAGAGTACGACCACTCCCAGACAGCAATACAATAGTATTGACAGGATCAGGCATTTCTCCTCCTTAAATCAAGTACTGCTGAAGCAAAAATCCAGACGATTATAACTATCGACAAAGGCTTATACCCGTGTGTGGCAAAATATGATTTGCGGCTTGCCGGGAAAACATCGGCTGTGATTACGCCCTGAACATACAGCGGCAATTCTTCAACAATAATACCTTTATTGTCACAGATATAGCTCATCCCGTTGTTGGCACATCTGACCAGTGGCATCCCATACTCAACAGAACGCAATCTGGCTAACTCAGCGTGTTGAACAGGACCAGCTCTTTTGCCAAACCAGCCATCGTTTGTAATGTTCACCAGAATATTTGTACCACTTTTTTCAGTCATTCCAACCAGACTGGAAAATATTGATTCAAAACAAATCAACCCGGATACAACTGCATTGGTACCAGGAACAGCAATCCCCTCAGGTTTGTTGCCAGGAATCCATTCTGCCTGTCCAAAATCCATTTTACCCAGCCATGGAATCAGTGACTGAAAAGGCATTCTTTCACCAAAAGGCAACAGGTGGTGTTTAGAATATCTGGCTAATATCTTTCCGTCAGGAGTAAATAATCCAGAACCGTTGAATCGATCCATCTCGCCGTCACTGTTTCTGGAAGCATCGGGAAAACCTGCATAGAGAAAAACATCATTACTGTCAGAGAGACTTTTAATCCACTTGAGTTTCTCTCTGTCATAACGCAAAAATGCAGGTACTGCAGTTTCAGCCCAAACTATCAGCTCTGCTGAATCAGCAACAGCATCTTCGGTCAATAAAGTGTATGGCTCTATAGAGGCATCGACCTTCTCTGGATCCCACTTGTCTTTCAATGACACATTGGCTTGCACAGCAGATATTCGAATTGAATCTGTCTCTTGAACCGGGGGCTGCTTATTGGCAACAAAAACTGAAACAATTAGTAGCAGGGAAACGGTGATACTGCAGAACGCCATTACTGTTCTGTTTTTCTTGAACAGCGAAACTAAAAACAATGCAGTTGTGAATAATATAAAACCAAGCCCAAGCTCTCCAGTAACTGAAACTATCGGGAAGAGTTTTGGGAATGTTAAAGCGGAAGCTCCGGTTAAGCACCACGGGAATCCCATCTCCCCAACCGATCGCCACAATTCCATACCAACCCATAAAACAGGCATCGACAATAAGGCTACAGTGCCACCAAATCGATTCCTGACAATTCTGTAAGACAGACCAAACAATAAATAGAACATTGATACATAGACAACCACCAGCGAACCAGCCATCGGAATCATCCAACGGTACGAAATCGATGCTTCTGGTATAAGAAAAAACAGCCACTGCAAAAGAGAGGCCTGGTGGGCAACGCCGAACAAAAAAGCAGATTTTGCAGGTTTTTTGCTTAACGAAAGAGCATAAATAAATAACGCAAGAGATGGCAATATCACCCAGCCATAGACTTGGTATGGTGGCATTGCGACAGTTGCAATAAATCCCGCCAAAAGGCTGAGAAAATCAGGGAAAGATATTAATGATTTTGTTGCTGCAAATGTATTTTTCATCTGCAGAACATAGCTTCAAGTCAACTTGTTTGCAATAGGTCAGACATGTCAAATCGTCTTATTTTTTTATACAATCCCTGTCTGGACATACCTAACTGTTTTGCAGCGATTGTTTTGCTACCACATGATGCGGCAATTGCCTTGCGAATCAGATACCTTTCAAGCAGTTCTGTTGCTTCGGTCAAGGGTCTCAAGCTAACCAGGTCATGAGCCTCGACATCCCTGCCTGCTGCTTTTTGAACCTCTAATGATAATTGCTCCAGCTTTATACAGCTGCTGTCTCTATTTAGTGCGCACCATCTTCTGGTTTCATTCTCCAGCTCTCTCACATTGCCAGGCCATTGATATGACTGCAGCGCATAAAGTGCTTCTTCCTCAATTTCAGTTCTGTGTTGTTGACCACGATTTTGTTGTAAAAAATAAGATAGCAAATAAATAATATCTTCTGGTCTATGCCTCAATGATGGTATTGAAACCTGCACTACCATTAGTCGATAGTATAAATCAAGCCGGAATTTGCTCTGCACAATTTCCTCTTGAAGATTCTTGTGGGACGCTGAAATAATTCTGACATCGATTTCCCTATCTTGTAGCTCTCCTATTCTTCGCAACTTTTTTTCCTGGATTACTCTTAATAATTTTATCTGCATGTTAATAGGCATATCCCCAATCTCATCAAGGAAAAATATGCCGCCATTTGCTGATTCCAATAAACCGGTTTTGTCACCAACCGCACCTGTAAATGAACCTGATTTATGGCCAAATATCTCACTTTCAAAAAGTGATTCCGGCAAAGAGGCACAGTTTACTCCAACCATAACTTGCTGGCTCCGCAGGCTTCGCTGATGAATCAATTTCGCAAACAGCTCCTTGCCTGTACCACTATCACCTTTCAATAGAACATTGACATCGCTTGTTGCGATACTAATTGCTGTTGAACAAGCCTCACATATCTCCCTGGAAACTCCAACAATACCTGGTGCACCATCAATAAATTCGGGTTCTGGCAATTCCGTTCTACGCGGCAAATATACAGGGATACGAGTCTTCCCTGTCGACTCATAATTTTTTGGATCAAAGAGCTCTTTTTGTTGTCGACGGTGGTGTTCTGCAATCAGGTCATGAGTTACATTTTGAGATAATTCTTCAAAGATAATGCTTATTTTCGAAGTAAATTTGTCAGCCCAGAATTCAATTGCATCACACCACGAGCTATCACTCCTGTACTGCAGTGCTACTGCTCCGGTTGTGCCAATCGGACTAACCCAATATTTAATCGAACTACTTTTATTGATTGTGATTTTAAGTTTCTTTTTCCCAATAATTGCCAAAAGCTTATTCATTGGAGGTGCCGGCTGCGGTTGATTGCCTACTCCTCCCAGTACTTCGCCAATTAATTGATGAAGTGTTGTATCTGTACCGTTTCCAGATTTTTTTACAACCCAAATTGCTACAGGACTGGAACTAGATGGAAAGCTTTGTAACTCCGATTGGAGAAATTTTGTGCCGTTTGTCAATAGGTTACTCCTTATGTAAAGGAGTAACAGCTTGCAGAATGTGCGCCAGAATTATGATTATAATAACTTTTTAGTAACCTGTTAACAATCAACCGATAATATGAAATCCGGTTTATATTGTTAATCCTGAGTAGGTGTCACCAAAACGATACACTTTATACCAGTTATAGGCACGATAGCGTAACGCCATAAGCAACAACACGTTGAGCAAGTGTCAACTAGTAGCAATACTTGTCCACAAAATACAGTTAGATATCCACAATAACCTTTTGGTCACCATCTGTTACTTTACCAATTCTAATCGCATCAACTCCGGCAGCAGAATTGGGATCCACCCCTTCAGGCATAATCAAGATCATACCAATTCCCATATTGAAAACTCGATACATTTCTGTTTTTTCAACTTCACCACACTTGGCAATCAACTTGAATATCGGAGGAACTTCCCACTTGTTGGTATCTACAAAAACTGTCTTTCCATCAGGAACAATTCTGGGGATATTATCATAGAATCCACCACCGGTTATATGAACCATGCCATGAATTGTTTTTGCCCCACAAGTTTCCCAAATCGATTTAACTTCTGTCAGATAACTTCTGTGAACTGCCAGCAAAGCATCGGCAATAGATACTTCCATCCCCGGGGCTATGTCGGAAACATCGTAGCCACCAACATCCAAAAGTGCAGACCTGGCCAAGGAATAGCCATTGGTATGCAGACCAGAACTTGCTAGCCCCCAGACAACATCTCCAGCCTGGATAGCACTTCCATCAACAAGATTTTCTTCTTCAACCTGGCCTACAATACAACCCGCAAGATCGAACTCGCCTTCAATATAAACACCAGGCATTTCGGCAGTTTCGCCACCAAGAAGAGCACACTGATTTTCTCGACAAGCTTTGGAGAAACCATCAAGTATTTCTTCAAGCATACCGTCCTGAAGTTTGCCTGTGGCAAAATAATCCAGGAAGAATAGAGGCAGGGCACCCTGAACCAAAATATCATTTACGCAATGATTTACTAAATCTTGGCCCACAGTATTAAAACGATTAGCAGCTACAGCAATTTTTACTTTTGTGCCAACTCCATCAACACTTGCAACTAACAACGGATGCCCGGGAGCTGTCCGATACAACCCTCCAAAAGAGCCTAAATCTCCAAGTACACTTTCATTCCAGGTAGACTTTACAGCTGATTTTGCACCTGCAAGAGCTTTTTGAGCAGCATCTATATTAACACCGCTGTCACTGTATTTCATTTGAATCTCCGTTTTGTGTCAGTCTGAATTAGACTGATGTTTGGCAACAATCTGTTGGATTTCCTTGACCATTTTGTCGGTTTCGTCTGTTGCACCGACGTCAATCTCGCCTCTATTTACAAGCCCAAGCAAAGCATCAACTGCATCTGAGTTGAACTGTGTGCCGCGATACTTTTTCAGCTCGGAAATTGCAGCTTCAACCGTTAAGGCAGTTCGATAAGAACGATTACTTGTCATGGCATCAAATGCATCACATACGTTTACAATTGCTGCACCTTGGGTTATCTGATCGCCCGATAGTTTATCGGGGTAACCTTTACCATCAGGTCGTTCATGGTGATGCCTGATTAAATCAATTGCTCCAGGTGCCAGATTCAGCATCTCAGCAATATCGGCACCAAATTCCGGGTGAGCTGCCAATGTATCAAATTCATTCTCTGTCAGTCGGCCAGGTTTACACACAATATCTTTTGTAACCTGAATCTTGCCGATATCATGCATCAGTGCACCATACTCGAGATCAACAAGTCCCTGCGGTGAAACACCCATTTCCCTACCAACGAGAACAGAATATCGAGCCACGCGATAGCTATGACCATGAGTGTAAGGCTCATCAGCTTCCAGTTGAGTTGCAAGCACAGCAAGCCACGTCATGTGGGCTTCTTTCATGTCCTTCAACGCACGGATTGCAGTTGTCAACAAAATGAAAATCGGTAGATATATAAGCAATGACCAAATACCTATTTGGTGATAAAGCAATATGATTGTCGCAGCAAACGGGAGCTCCATCAGAATACTCATCGTACCCCAACGGAAATCACGATGCCATATTTCCCGAAGTGGTATACCTCTGTCAACACTCAGGACAATTGCTACCAAAGATGTATTCACAACAGAATAAATAAGCATTGCTATAAATAGAGGTAGTAAAAACCTGATGTCACTGGTTTGATGATGCCATGGCAAGTGATTGAATGCCATTCCGGACATGCCACACGCAGAAGCCATCATAGCAGCATTAAACATTGCCTTGCGCGGTGAAGTTGTTTTGAAAACAAAACCACGCAACAGTGCTGATGTAGAAGCCATAACTGCAGCTACAGCAGGACCAAATATTACCACCATTGCCAAATCAAATGCTCGTGATGACATAACCTTGCCACTACCGCGAGCTTGAGTCTGAACCATCTTGGTATCAGCAATCAGCAGTGCGGAAAAGAACACCACTACGTGAAAATAATTTGTGGTTGCAAGATTAAAATCAACCAGGATCAGATAGGAAATCAGAAGCGCACCAAACAACAGTGTTGCACTGTAGAAAGTATAAAACGGAACTCTGCTTATTATTGGGCGAATCAAAAATACAACCTGCAGTTTAAAGTAATTATGAGAGTGAATGTGCTAAAGCGGAACCGGTTTTATCAATTAGAAATTACCATTCCCATTTCCAAAATAAACCAATTAGGAATTCAAGCATAGTAACACCTCCGTTTCAGTTACGAACTAACTGCCACCGCTATGACAGTTGAGGCGCTCCGCTCTTATTCGCTCCGCTCGGTTTTATCAAAAAACCGATCCCGCTCAAGCCCTATCCTGCAGTTCCCATGTTGGAAATTACAGATAGTTTCCTGTTAACTGCATCCAGAACTGAGTAAACAACAGCTTGGTGCAAGTTTCGCTGAATGGCACAAGTCCCATACAGCTTTTCTATTTTCCTGCCAGAAATCAACTCTATAGCAACAAGCAACACTTTGTCACCAGAAACATTGGCTTCCCTTATTTCCGATAAAGCCAGCTCCATGTCACCATCAAGTAATTTATTAAGTGCAGAAACAGATGCGCTGGCTACAAGCATCAAGTCATTTCCGGTACTATTTGACCCTTTGCAAATACCAGTAAAACTTTCATCCCCATTTTTGAGTTCTACTTCAGCTGAAAGATTACGACCACTTCGAACTGAAACAGACTCACAAACCAGGCGTGATATAACAGCTGGAGCAGGTCTTGCAACAGGTTTGGCTGGTGGTTGTTTTGAAATTTGCGTGGGTTTGCTTGAAATTGGCTTAGAAACAGGTACAGGTGCAGCCTTTTGATTCAAATGTGAACTTTCACCATCAACAACCTGAACAACACCAATTTTTTTATAAAAAATATCGAGATCAAGACGAGCTTTCAGCAGTCCCTCTACATCCCTTACAATTTGTTTAGGATCACGGTCCATTGCAGCAACTACATGTACACCAACAACTTCCCCGGCATTATCAAGATCAATTTTGCACTGGCGAACATCTTTTATTTGGCATATCCAGTTTTCAGCATCCTGAACCCATGAGTTGTCATTATCATGCTGTTCCATATATGGGCTCCTATTCTCTTCCTTGAGGTAATAACAAAGTTCCTTCTCAGACTGATAGTAACAAATATCTAATTATTCCACAACTGAAAAGATTTTAGCTCACGGCACCATCATATCTAAAAGAGTATCTCTCCTGCTTTGATAGCTATTTTCATCCATTGACAATAATCCTTCAACACTAAAAGCTTCTGGACAATGGCTCGCAACTGCTGTAGCACTGACCATCGCCTGCCTGAAAACCAGGTCAGAACTGTTACGATCTGCACCTTCAGCAGCAAGATGGCCAATAAAACCACCGGCAAAGCTATCGCCAGCTCCTGTTGGATCAACTACTTCCGGCAGGATTATAGCTGGTACAGCAAGTACTGAATCTTTACAAAACAGCAATGCACCATGCTCACCTTTTTTGATTACAATTTTCTCTGGTCCCATGTCTCTGATAATTGTAGCTGCTTCAGACAGGCTCTCTTTACCTGATAGAAGTCTGGCTTCGCTATCGTTAACAAGCAAAATATCCACATCTTTTAAAACCGAAACTAATTCCTCTCTGGTATTTTTAATCCAAAGATTCATAGTATCTAAAATTACAAGCTTCGATGATTTCATTTTAGATAGAACATCAGACTGTAACGATGGATGTATATTAGCCAATAAAACATAAGGAGACTCAGACCAGCCAATAGGAAGAACTGGCTGGAAAGTTTCAAATACTCCTAGCTCAGTTGCAAGAGTATCTCGCTCTATCATGTCCTGATGATATCTACCTGACCATGAAAAAGTCTTTCCTTCTGCTCTTTCAATACCAGCAACATCTATACCTTTGGAAACAAGTAAGTCCATATCAGATTGCCTGAAATCATCGCCAACAACGCCAACAGCACGCACAGACGAAAACCGGGAAGCAGCAATCGAAAAATAACTCGCACTTCCTCCAAGTTGCTTTTCACGTCGTTCAGAAACAGTTTCAATAGTATCGTATGCAACAGACCCGACAACTAAGATAGACATCTAATCTTTATCTCCCATATATTCTGGTGCTTCCACACCGACCAGACCAAGAACTCTGGCCAGGATATCTTTTGTAACCAATGACAATTGTAATCGAGCCAAAGTTGTTTCCTTGTTATCAGAAACAATCTTGCAATTGTGATAGAACTGGTGAAAGTGGCCAGCAATATCATCAAGATATAGAGTCAGCCTGTGTGGCTCTCTGGCTTTTGCAGACCCTGCAATTACATCAGGCAATCTTATAAGCTCCGAGATCAATGCTAATTCGTGCTCATCGGAAAGGTATTTCAATGTTTCGATATCGGGCTCACCTGGGTCCATTCCCTGTTCCATGCCCTTGCGTAAAACAGAGCAAATCCTGGCGTGAGCATATTTAACATAAAACACCGGGTTGTCACTTGACTGTTCACGAGCCAGATCGAGATCGAAATCCAGATGTGAGTTTGGCTTTCTGGTCAGGAATATATACTTGGCAACATCAGCACCAACATCATCTGCAAGAGCATCCATCGAAACGAATTGGCCTTCACGCTTTGACATATCTATTGGTTTGCCATCTTCTACAAAATTAACCTGCTGTAGTATCTGTATTTCCAACCAACCATCTGGAACACCAAGTGCTTTCATTGCACCACGCATTCTTGGAATGTGTCCATGATGGTCAGGACCAAGAAAATTGATAGCATGTTCAAAGCCACGTTGAAACTTATGATAATGATAAGCAATATCAGCTAAAAAATAGGTTGCTGCACCATCGCTCTTGACAATTACCCTATCCTTTTCGTCACCATAATCAGTTGATCGAAACCAGACAGCATCATCAAGACTGTAAGTAACTCCATTACTTTTCAGTTTATCATAAGCTCTTTCAATTCTCTTTGACTCATACAGCTCAGATTCAAAATACCAGGTGTCAAACTTCAGGTTAAACCTTCGGCAAGTTTGCCTTTGCCATGTAAGAATCTTCATCAAAGCATACTTGGAAAAACTTTTCGCAGACTCTTCTTCTGGCAGCTCCAGCCACTGGGCGGCAGTTCCTTCAGGTGCTGTCACCCGTTGAAAACTTTCATCATTGAAAACCTGGCTTGCAGCTTGAATAGCATCACAATCCAAATCGATAAGTTCTTCTGCCATTACAGTAATATATTTTCCCTTGTAACCACCTTCAGGGAATTCAAAATCGGCACCTTTGATTTCTAGTAACCTTGCACGCAGACTTCTACCAAGCAACATGACCTGCCGGCCTGCATCGTTCACATAGTATTCAGCATGTGCATCATATCCGGTTGCTTTTAACAGTTTGACCAGCGTTGCACCAAATGAACCAGCTCGAGCAGATACAACATTCAGAGGCCCAGTGGGATTGGCACTTATGAATTCGATATTTATCCGCTTGTTGTTACCGGTTTTAATTGACTCAACAGCCCCAACTTCATTCCAGAGATCAAGCATCTGCCCCAGTTTATGGCTTTTGGTCAGCCTGAAATTAATAAATCCAGGCCCAGCAATCTCGACATCAGATATCAGATTGGTATCAAACTCCAGTTTAGCAGCAAGTTCACTGGCAAGTTCCCGTGGATTTCTTTTCAGTTTTTTTGCTGAAGCCAACGCAACGCTACTACTAAAATCACCATGTGATCTGTCACGCGGCTTTTCCAGTGATATTTCAACATCGCCTTCATAAATACCGACAAGTTCAAGTTTACTGGCGAGTTCCTTTTTGATTATCTCAACTATTGTCATTCGCTTTCCACCTCATCAGCATCAAACAGCTCTGGATGCCGGTCACGTACTTCCTGATTATCAAAGTAATCTTCAGGAACATCCAATCGCTGAACATCACCCCATAATTTTTCCAGATTATAGTATTCTCGCGTTTTTGGCTGCATCACATGAACTACGATGTCAAAATAATCTATCAACACCCAGTTCTGAGTATCCTCACCCTCTTTATAAAGAGGTTTCTCGCCAAATTTGATTAACTTGTTAGTAATAGAGCGACTTACTGCACTCACTTGCACATTGGTTGTAGCAGTCATAACAACAAAAAAGTCAGCAATATCTGAATTGCCCCTCAGATCAAGAACAACGATGTTCTCTGCCTTTTTGGACAGCGCGGCATAGATTACTTTTTCAGCGGTCAAAAACTCTTTTGAGTCATCTTTTTTGTACCACGGTAAATTTTCAGTTGTCATTTTTTCCCCAGGTTATTTCAGGCGGTTCAAAACATATTCTACAGAGACATCCAGAAGTTCCCGTTGGCGACCACCGGCTATGTCACAGATTGCACTTTTTGCATCATCTCCAAATTTGGCAGCAAGGGATCTGGCATAATCAATGCCCCCGAACTGATCCACGAAACTTTTTACTTCTGGCCACATAGAGTCAAGAGCTCCCTCTTTGCACTCTTGATACTCAGCTAGAAGATTTTCCTTACTTTGATTATCTGCATTGTTGAATGCAAAAATAAACGGCAGTGTAATTCTACCTTCGCTCCAGTCAAGGCCAGTAGGCTTGCCCAAGCGTCTTGGGTCACCAAGGTAATCAAAGAGGTCATCAGTAATCTGAAATACCCTTCCCAGATTCAAGCCAAACTTACCAAATGCATCTTTGTGCTTTGATAGCTCTTTATTAAATCCAGCACCTATAGTACAGGCAGACTCAATAAGAGACCCTGTTTTGCAATCAATTATTTCCAGATATTTTTCTTCAGAAATAGACAAGTCATCTCGTGTTTCCTGCTGCAACATTTCAGCCTTGCTCATCAACATTGTCGTTTTTGATAACAAAGCCAAAGGCTCGAACATTTCATTGCTACCCAAAGTATCGAGCGCTTTACTATATAGATAATCCCCCATTATCAGTGCCACTGCATTTCCATATTTGGCATTTACAGAAGGTTGTCCACGACGTGTGTCTGACTCATCGATAAAATCATCATGCAACAAAGTAGCAGTATGAATCATCTCAACACAGGCAGCAGCTGTAATCACTTCATCGGAAGTATGTTGATCAGATTTTGCAGCAACAAGTAACAAGGTAGGTCTGAACTGTTTGCTCTTACCATTTTTTACATATTTACAGATCTCGTCTATGTATGAAGTCTCACCAGTCAGCAAGGTATCGTAAGTAGCAGAGAAGCGCTTCAGCTCCGAGGATATCATACCCTGAAGAGCTATTAATTTGATTCTTTCTTTATCGATCAGCGACATCAGAGCCTTTCTATCACACTCATGAAGTGTTATTCCTCATCTGACTTTTTTTTGCGACGTTTTCTTGTAACAGCCATTGAAATCAGTACGGATGATATATAAAGCACCATCACTGGGCCTGCCATAATCAATTGTGAGATAACATCAGGCGGAGTCAGAACTGCTGAAAATATTACAATTCCGATTAAGGCAAATCGCCAGCCACGCAACAAGATAACTGGATTAACAACACCCAGAACACTCAATAAAAAAACCACCAGCGGCAGCTCAAATACCATGCCGAAAGCCAGACAAAGCCTTGCTACAAACGCAAAGTACGAACCGATACTAATCATCGGTAACATACTGGTAGTTCCAAAACTGAGCATAAACGCAATTACTTTTGGCACCAGTACTATGTAGGCAAATGCTACACCAAGGTAAAACAGGGACACTGTAGCTAACAGTAACGGTACTGCAAATCTACGTTCCTTGTCATGAAGGCCAGGCATAATAAAATGGTATATTCGCCACAGAACATATGGCAGAATTATAAATGAACCACATGCCAGAGCGAGTTTCATTCTGGTCAGAAATGCTTCTGCAGGCTGCAGAAAATAAACATTATTATCGTCAATTGCAGAAATCGGCCCTACCAGCATGTCCAAAAGCGGTTTGGAAAAAAACCAGCAAGCACCAGAGACAACAACCAAAGCAGCAAGCGCAGCAATCAGTACCGATCGCAACTCATCAAGGTGATCGAGAAACGACATATCCTTTTTGGTTGTTTCTTTGTTATCTGCAGTATCAGTCACTGCTACCCTTTTCGTTATCTAAAAGCCCACGAAGTTCTTTCATGAACTCATCCACATCTTTGAACGACCTGTAAACTGAAGCAAATCTGACATAAGCTACCTTGTCAATCTCACTCAGTTTGGTCATCAATAACTCTCCAATTTTCATTGAATCGACTTCTGTTGCAAAATCAGCTGCCAATTCATGCTCAACTTCACTGGCAATATTCTCAATTGTCTCAATGCTGACTGGCCTTTTTTGACATGCTGCAATCAAACCTGCAATGACTTTTGAACGATCGTATTCAACCCGCTGACCATCTCTTTTTACAACCAGCATCTGCTTGAGCTCAATATATTCATAAGTTGTAAATCGTTCTCCGCAATCCAGACATTCACGGCGGCGACGTATTGCAAGCCCGCCTCTGGCACTCCTGCTGTCAATTACCTTGTCATTGTCTTTGCCACAGCTAGTGCACTTCACTTTTCAGCCCTACATTTCAGGGTAAAGAGGGAAATTAGAACATAGTTCCCTGGACTCATCAAACAATTTCGCCAATTTATCTTCATCATCCCTGTGCTCAAGGGAACCAGCAATTATGTCAGCAATCTTTTCCATTTCAGCAGTTCCCATACCACGTGATGTCAGTGCCGGAGTTCCGATTCTGATACCACTTGTTACAAATGGGCTTCTTGAATCAAATGGAACGGTGTTCTTGTTAACTGTAATTCCAACCTTGTGCAACAGTGCTTCCATTTTCTTGCCGGAAAGACCTTTGTTAGTCAGATTTACCAAGAGCAAATGGTTATCGGTTCCGCCACTTACAAGGTGGAAGTCATGATGCTGAAGTCTTTGTCCAAGAGCCGATGCATTATCAATTGTCTGCTGTGCCCATGCTTTGAACTCAGCTGTTTTTGCTTCTTTGAAACAAACAGCTTTTGCAGCAATCACATGCATAAATGGTCCACCCTGTACACCAGGGAAAGCGACCTTGTCTATCGCACTGGCAAACTCTTCTTTTGCCAACACCAGACCACCACGTGGTCCGCGAAGTGTTTTGTGAGTTGTTGAAGTTACGACATCACAAAATGGAACTGGATTAGGGTGAACACCACCTGCAATCAAACCAGCAACATGCGCCATATCAAACATCAATACTGAGCCTGCTTCATCTGCTATAGACCTCAACTGTTCATAATCCCAGAAACGAGGATAAGCAGATGCGCCACCCATAATAACTGCAGGTTTCTCTGCAAGGGCTTGTTTGCGTAGAGCATCGTAATCAATAGTCTCGGTCTGCTGGTCAACTTCATAATGAATTGCTTCATAAAGCATTCCGGAAAAATTCACCGGATGACCATGAGTCAAGTGACCACCATGAGAAAGTGACAGACCAAGTATCTTGTCCCCTGGTTTAAGAAATGCCATGTAGGCAATCATATTTGCTGTCGATCCTGAATGTGGTTGCACATTGGCATGGTCTGCGCCAAAAAGCTCACATGCTCTATCACGAGCCAGGTCTTCTGCAGTATCTACATGTTCACAACCGCCATAATAGCGTTTTGCCGGGTAACCCTCAGCGTACTTGTTTGTCAGTACACTACCCATTGCCTCCATAACAGCATGGCTTGTGAAATTCTCACTGGCAATCATTTCCAGTTGGTCTCTTTGTCGTGCCAGTTCACTGTCTAAAACTGCAGCAATTTCCGGATCACTCTTATGCAAATTACAGGTCATCTCTTTCCTCCAAGTTATAGAACAGATCTGTTAGATCTGGTTTTCAAAATCAATTATTTTTTGAACTCGACGACCATGTCTGCCGCCTTCAAAATCAGAACTCAGCCAGCACAAAGCCATTTCAAGTGCGGCTTCAGGAGATGTGTAATCACCACTGAAACATATTACATTGGAATCGTTGTGTTGTCTTGTTGTCTTTGACATTTCAATAGTCCAGCAAAGAGCAGCACGTACACCTTTTACCTTGTTTGCAGCGATGCTGACACCGATACCGGATCCACAAATCAAAATACCACGAGCACACTTTTCATCGGCAACATTATTACCAACAGCAAAAGCTGGATCAGGGTAGTCTGCAGAGGCAGAACCGTCACAGCCGCAGTCAACTACTTCGTGCCCAAGCTCTGTCAACTCATTGATTATCATAGTCTTGTGATCAACGCCTCGATGATCACAACCAATTGCAATTTTCATTTCACAATCTCCATCTTAAAATATTCTGCCCACTGATTCGTATATTTAATGACTGAATCAGCCATCTTGTTATAAGACTCAATTGAGCCTTGCCAAGGGTCAGCAATGTCCTGGCCACCAGACATTTCCGATAGCTTGGTAATCTGTTTCCCTGGTAATCCCAGTAAACCCAGCTTACCACAGAACTGTGGGAATTGTTGTCGAAAAGTCCAGAGATGGGACTTGGTAACTCCAATTACCCAATCAACATTTTCAAGCAAATCAGCAGTTAACAACTGTGACTTGTGCTGAGTTAAATCGATTGCATTCTGCATGCCAACAGCAATTGAACCATTCGATGCTCTCTGCCCAGGTGATGCATGTGTTCCAGCTGAAACACAATCAACATCAACAGCACTCAGCGCATTTTTCGCCACAGCTTCAACCAAAGGGCTGCGACAAGTGTTACCTGTACAGAAAAAGAGTACAATCATCAAAATCGACCTTGTTTGTATAGTACAAGAGAAAAGTATGTGTCACTACTTCAACCGTCAAGAGCGCTAGTCAGCTAATACAGGAAGAGTTTGCGGCCCTTCTCTAATCAACTCTGGTGGCCAAACGGTCAGATCAACTATAGCAGAACCTGATGTGTAGGAATCGATAGAAATGCCGGTGAAAACATGGTCGATTTCACTGGAAAATTCATTTACAGCCTCTTCGAACATAAGAGGATTGTCCCCTGCTCGATTTGCGCTGGTTGAAACAAGTGGGCTATCAATTTCAGCTAAAATACTCAATAACTCTTTGTTGTCAGGGACTCTGATGGCAACTGTGGATAAGCCTGAATTAATATTTTCATCAAGATTATTATTACACGACAAAATGAATGTAAAAGGTCCCGGCCAGCAGCTTGAAAGTAACTGCCTGGCTTTATCATTCAACTCACCAACAAGTTTTTCGCATGCTACTACAGATTCAGCCAATATTAAAAATGGCTTATCATCCGACCTGCCTTTTATTTTTCTGATTCTGCGAATTGCCTCTGGCTTATCAATTCGGCAATGAAATCCAGGGATTGTATCTGTTGACATCAGCACAATCCCCCCAGAATTCAAGCAATCAACAACTACTGACTTTTCAGAGGTTTTGTGCAATTACTTGCCACCTTTAGCAAGGTACTTCCGATACTCAACAAGAGCAGCTTCAATTTTTTTATCACTTAGTGCAAAGATTCTTGCAGAAAGAACTGCCGCATTTTTACCACCCGAAGAACCGATTGCAACGGTAGCAACTGGAACACCACCAGGCATTTGAGCTATTGAAAGCAATGCATCCACTCCTGCCAGTGCACCAGCAGCAACAGGAACTCCAATCACAGGCTTGTCCGTCAATGAAGCCATAACACCAGGCAAATGAGCTGCCATACCAGCAACAGCAATGTAAACCTGGGTCCCGTTTTTATCACACTTATTTAAAATTCTATGCAGTTTAGCTGGTTGCCTATGTGCCGACGCAACCTCAACACCATAAGAAATACCAAAGCGTTCCAGCAGACTCTTACATCCTTCAATCACAGGAAGATCTGAACTACTTCCCAGCACAATCATAACTCTTGGTGTCTTTGCACTTTTAACCATCGTCATTCTCCTTATTAAACCCCGCACCAATGTCACTGCGGTAATTCATCCCTTTAAAGTTTGTTTCCGATATCAAAGCATACGCTTTTTCCGAAGCAGTGGTAAATTCATCTGCGATTCCTACTGCACCTAAAACTCGGCCACCAGAAGTAACCAGTTTTTCATTTTCCATTTTAGTGCCCGCGTGAACTATCCACGCAAACTCACTGTCATCAGGTAAATCAATCTTGTCACCCTTGGGATAACTGCCTGGATAACCTGCAGCAGTACCAACAACAACCATCGCTGTTTTTCCCCAAAAAGTAATACCGTTCCCGGGCCAATTTAAAGGAGCTGCATTGCTATCAGAAATCTGCCCCAAGTATTTTGCCAAACCGTGCTGCGCAACACTTCTTGTCAATTCAAAGAAATCACAATTCAAGAGTGGCAACACAACCTGCGTTTCTGGATCACCAAAACGAGTGTTGAATTCCAGAACTTGAGGGCCATCTTCAGTGAGCATCAGCCCAACATACAGGACACCTCGATAATCAATATTACGTTTTTTAAGCTCTGCCAAAACCGGGTCAACCACTTGGTCGCAAATCACTTTTCCAAGACCATCCGGAACAAGTTCACCAGTTGCAAAAGCTCCCATACCGCCTGTATTGGGACCCGTATCTGCTTCACCAACTCGTTTATGATCTCTCGATGGTGCTAGAAGTGCATATGAATCACCATCGGTAATAACCAGAACAGAAAGCTCAGGTCCTACTAAACAGTCCTCAATAATTATCTGTTGCCCTGCATCGCCAAACTGGTTGTCATTAAAGCAGATAGATAGATGTTCTTCAGCTTCTGATTTAGTTTCACAAACCGCAACACCTTTCCCCTGAGCAGCACCACAAGCTTTCACAACAAGTGGAAAGTCAGCAGATTCAATATAATTCACAGCATCATTATAAGAAGAAAATGGCTTATAAGATGCGGTTGGGACATTCGCAGCTTTCATTAATTCCTTGGCATACTCCTTGTCACCTTCAAGCCTTGCGCCAGCTTCACCTGGACCAAAAACAAGAATCCCTGCGTTGCGCAAAGCATCTGACATTCCGTTTATCAATGGATCTTCCGGGCCTATAATTACTAAATCAATATTGTTATCCACACAAAATTTTACAATCTCATCATTGGTTCCGGTATCAAGACTTATGTTGGTTGCCAATTCAGATGTACCTGGATTACCCGGAGTACAATAGAGCGACAGCTCTGCTGGCGATATCGAAAGCTGCCTGATAATTGCATGCTCCCTACCTCCGGAACCTACAACCAAAACCTTTTCATTCATCTAACACCCCTTAAACATCAGCGGGTTATTATGGTACCAGCTTTCCCATGTATTGCATCGTAAAGCTTGTACGGATCAGTTATCAGTACTCTGTCTCCACCTTGCTCAATAAATTTGATTGCCGATTCAATTTTTGGCCCCATGCTACCGGCAGGAAATTCGCCGTTATCCATCAGTACTTTTGCTTCGGCAACTGTAATATTGTCGATGGCTTTTTCATCAGGTGTGCCGAACCCAGTGTATACTTTGTCTACTTGAGTAACAATCACCAATACATTGGCGTCAACCAGCTCAGCAAGAAGTTCACTTGCAAGATCTTTATCGATAACAGCGTCAACACCCTCAAGATGATTTTCTTCACAATAAATAACTGGTATTCCACCACCACCAACAGCAATAACAATCACTCCAGCATCCATTAATGCACTGATGGCTGGAAACTCGATAACTTCCAATGGCTTTGGGCTTGCTACTACTCTGCGCCAACCTCTGCCGGCATCCTCGCGCATAATAAAATTATGATCAGCCATAACCCGTTTAGCTTCTTCTTCTGTATAAAATGGCCCTATCGGTTTTGTTGGATTGCTGAACCCGGGGTCGTTTTTATCAACCCTGACTTGTGTAATAACTGATGCAACTGGTTTGGAAATATTTTTATCCAGCAATGTATTTTGAAGAATCTGCTGCATCATATAGCCGATACCACCTTGGGAATCAGCACCACATACAAACAGAGGCATCGGTTGAATTCCATGTACCTTGAAGCCAGCATCCTGCCGTAACATAATATTGCCAACAACTGGGCCGTTACCGTGAGTCATAACAACTTCATTGCCTTCATCGGCAATTGTAGCAATTTGCAACATGACTTCTTTGGTCAATTGATATTGATCATTGTAGCTTCCGTCTTTACCGACAGGTATTATTGCATTACCACCAAGTGCTATTACTAAACGATCCATCAACTGTCTCCTCTATTTATACCATATTCATTCTGGCTATGGCTTGAACTGTTTGTGATTACTTGAGAGCTCAAAACTACCTGAATTACTACCGGAAGTCAAAGCCGTCATCTCCAGTTTTTCTGCCAGTACAATTGAGCAGAATAATCGCGCAATCCGTATGGCTCTACTTTGCTCTTGTCGAATGTCAGTGAAATAATTCCAGATTTACTTTTGTGATTGAGACTGACCAACCATAAATCATTACGCCTGGACCAATGGAATGATCGCATCTGCCCTGCACTTGGAACTGACACAGTCACGATATCCAATTGGTCACCCCATGCGTGTCCATACTCAAATTTTATTCCAAATCCACTATCCGATTGTTTATCTACTCTGATATTAAACAATATCCTTGATTCCATCGGAATAACTTCGTCATTCAAATAATACTTATTCTCCTTAACTGTATATTTAACAGCAAGTTTCATCCTGTAATCGTTCCAATATTTCTGAGCCCAACTGCTGAAACGTACTTGCAAATTCTCCGATTCTTTTGAATAAGGGAGCCACTGTGCAATACTATGCCAACCCGACTTGCCATAATAATCTATTACTACCATGCCACCTGTGTTGAGATCATTATCAAGTTTCAAACTGATTCCGGTTTGTATTTTTGTTCTTCTGGCAACAGCATAACCTGTATCGGTCAAATACCTCGATCGGGAACTAGCAAACAGCGATGAAAGATTCACATCAGAGCTGCATTTATAGAACCATCTCAACGCCAAACCGGAGCCACCAGTGCTAGGCAAAACCACCGGCACTCTGCCATTATCAAACTGAAATCCAGGTTCACTAACTGCTGCTAACATTTCCAGTTTCCCCTTTTTCCCTGAATATGAAAATAGAGAAGAATGTGCATATGACACCGCGTATAAACCTCGCCTGAAACTGGCGATTTCCGATTGAACAGTAAAACTGGGGGAATCGATACTTCCAAAGACCGAAGCTCCCTGCCCGCCATTGCGTTTTGAAATTGTAACAGTTGAGCGGACTGGCCCAAAAGCAGTCGATACATATCCGCATATATTTTTCAGGTTATCAGCTTCAACTATGACTGCTCCCCTGAGCCATCTTGTATGATATCCAAGGCTGTAGGAATCAGACTCTGATTGAGTTGATGTTGAAGTGGATCCCCTGATATGTTTTTCAGATTTCCCCAGAGGTGAAGTGGCACTCATGGAACGCCAGCGTCCTGGATCAGCTATCAGCAACCCCATCCCAGACTCCGCAATCACCTTACCAACTATAAGTTCAAGCCCAGTAAATCCAGCAGCCACAAAGCCACTCCTGGCAACGTGCTCCTGATATTTTTGCCTGAAATACAGACCGCCGCTAACTGAATAGATTGAACCAAATGACCTGACAGTTAACTGTTCTGCTTTAATATACAAATTTGATTTTGCACTTGCATCAATCTCCTGGAACCACAAGTCCTCTACTTGTTCCGAAGAAATCAGACCATCCTCTACCATCATTTCAATCTCGTCAGATTCCTGTGCAAATACTGAAGAGATGAAACACAACAAGCATAAAACTGTTATAACAATCATCTTGAAATAATCAGCTGCCACCTGTGCGTCATTCCAAGCTCGGGATGTGCCAGATGAGAACTTCTAGTTAGAATTTTGCCGATTTTAATTGATGTGGTCAATCCAGTAGAGCTTGAGCTTGTATCAACTATTGCTCCGACCCGGAACATGTGATGAAGCAACCAATCAAGCCCAAGTCTAACACTTTTTTCACCAGAATTGGTATCATCTATCCCCAGAGCGAATAAAACATCCTCGCTTCGTATAATCATCAATAGTTGCTCATAATCTCTGGTCGCAAGCATTGCCCCTGAAATCGGAGTGGTAGATTTTAAAGTTATTGATTCACGATAATCATACCGAGTAACAAAACTGTATAAAGTGTTCCATCCTGGAACATCTGAAAACTGCTGCGATTCGTGTTCCACTTTGATTCCAAATTTTAAACTTCCACCAAACAGCATATCCACTGACAACGAATCTTCTCTGTATACATCACCTCCCAGTTTGTGCCACCTGAATGCCATATGCCATTTCTCTGAAGACCAACCCGACAGGACTGACTGCATTGGCAGTTCTGGCATTTGATATAATGAACTCACTGAAACTGCGCCGAAATATCCTGTGTTTCTCTCTCTACAATCGTCGGGAGGAATAACCCACCCCTGATCAGCATCTCTGAAACCAGCAGATGCATTCCCAACAAGTACAGCCAACAGAACAAACAACCATACCTTCATCGTATTGCGCCATAATCGATTGCCAGCAAAAGCTTGTCAGACCAAAGCAATTCATTCGAATCATTGACCTGCTGTACAAGCAGGATATATCCTCCCGACGACAACTGTTTGCCACTATCATCATTTCCTTGCCAGAAAATATCTCGGGGCCCTTCACCAAGTTGATCCCCACCAAGTTCCCTGACACACTTGCCTGATAAATTAAAAATTCTCGCCTGCCATCCAGTAGCTGGAGGACTCACAAAAAACGATATGTGCTGTACGCCATCTGTGACCGGATTTGGTTTCGCAATTACAGCTGAGTGGACAACCGGTCCACCACTTACACTATTCGAACATCCAGGAGTTGAGCGTGCTGTTGCAGTAGATGGTCGCCAGTTCCAACTTGGGTCACCAATCGGTTCTCTATTAACTCGCTCAACAGAACGAGCTGCAGGGATGGGCCAACTATCCCCTAAATGCAACCAGTCTATTACAACTCTTTCAGGGAGCATCAGGCAGATATAATCAGCGTAGTTACGATCATCCGGCGCAGAATTATTAATGGTCGGCCAGCTCCCATCCAATTCAACAAGCACTGGCATACTGCAATCTGGCCACGCTCCATTTTGCTGTTCACTCAACCACCATTGCGTAAAAACATCAGCACTCTGAGCGATTATAATTTTCTGATTGGGATAAATTGAGACATTTGGTATTGGTTGTGACTCGTTGTCTGCATCTTTAATTCGATAACCGGATAAATCCATGACTTCATCAGTGTAGTTTTCTACCTCTATCCATTCACAACTTTCAGCCCCTGGGGCTGCCATCACTTCAGATAAAACCAACCCCAATAAGCCGGACTGATATACGCCCAAATTAATTGCCGATATTTCGCTGTTGGAAAATGTCAGTTCAATTTCATATGAACCTGCATGTGAAATAGACCAAGTCAGATAAACGTCTGCAGAAGAACCGGATTCAATCTCTGTAATATATGTTGATCCTACTTCAACACCGTCGGCATTAATCTGAATATTGGTTGATGAAATGTTCTGAAGGCCATCATTAAAAAGAGTGATTTTACTTACAACTGTTCCAGAACCAATTAATAGAACTGGTGGCCAATGCTCCAAATCAACTGATGCAATTGAAAACTGCCTGAAATTTTCTGAACCGGGATTTGGTTCTTCAAGTATGAACCAGTCGAGGCTATTAACATCGGTATCATTACCATCAGGTTTTCTACCTATAGACTTGCCAGACCCTGACCCTGGATGCGGAATCTCTTCACAAAGCCCCTCATGCTGCAATGGTCCATAGCCCAGGAGGTCAAGATAAGTACCCTCACGAGTGAGCATTATTCCATCTGGGCCATTCTGGAGGTCCAGGTTTGCTATTGCATCGGCATTGCCATCCCAACCGGTATCGGCAATCAGGAAAAATCCACCCGCCTCTATACTATGGTGCTCACTGCCAACCCATCGTGTTTGCCAGTCTGGCCCATTTGCTCCATTTGCAAAAGCTACCTGCACCCCTAGAAGAGACAGCGGTTCAGAACCACTGTTATATAATTCGATAAACTCCTTACCAGCATCAGCGCCGGCAGGGTCATACATTACTTCGTTCAGCACCAAAACTGCTGAGCAAACTCTGGCAATCAAGAGGAAACAAATAACAGATCGAATCAAGTGATAAAATCACATTCCGGGAGGAACTACAGCATACCTAATCGTCGACGTGTAAACCATTCAATAGACAATAACAAAACAATACCAACGACCAACCACCAGCTACTTCCAAGGCTATACCTTGTGCGTATGACACCAGTTCTGGATTTTAAATCGAACTGTTCAAGCAATTCAGTTACAAGCAACTGAGATTCCCCATTGATGTACTCAGCCCCTGTAGAGCTTGCAGTAGACTTTAGGGCTGAAACATTTTGAGTAACCTGGGTAGACTCAACTCCAGACTCAACGACCGCAAAATTCAACTCTGCACCATCAACAGAAACAGAGTACTTACCAGGTTCAAGTTGAGGCAATTCCAATGCATACCGACCTTCCCCTGCCCCAAACATGCTATATTCTGTGGTCTTTCCTGATTCAAGATTATTCAGTTGAGCACTCACAGCTGCTAAGTCTGAATCTGCCAGTACCCCTGTAATATGAACAATCTGCCCCACGTCGTAAACATTGCGCTTACCTGAAAGTACAATTTTGCCCGATCGATCTCCATCAGCAACCCAGGCAAGCATATTCTGAGCCAATTTCACAACCGGATGACTGGTTATATCTGAAACCGGCTGCCAGAACTGCATCGACCACAATTCATTACTTCCAAACCAGGCCACTCTTCCAGCGCCATTCTCATTAACAACCAACAACGGCAAAGTCTGTTTCCAGACAGCCTCCAGAAGTACCTGTCCACTGGTTTCACAACCAACAACTTCAGACATCGGTGACAGCCAGTGGCTGTTAATATCCAAAGGTACTCCGTACAACCCATTGAGTAGTGGATGCTGCTGTTCAATCTCAGCTCGACGCAACAGCCAATCCCCTTGCACAACACCAGTTGAACGTACTCCTGCCAATGAATCAAACCTGGAGTTGCCACCTAATACCAATAGTCCACAGCCTGCCTCAACGGCATCTTCAAGACCATTGACAGAGCCTTGATAGTCGCCAAGAATCACTCCATCCCACTGCAACCAATCCTCTTTTTTAGAAGGTAAATCCCACGATGTCAGAGAATCGGAAAGAGTCCAACCGGATGGAGCTTTGTACGCAACAAACAACTCTAACCGATGCTCGAGCAGAGCAGCCCGACTCATGAACTTCGCATCCCAGTCCGGCTTATTAGTCAACATTAAAACTCTCGACCTACCAGGATGCACGGTAACTGCCACTGACACTTTGTTGTTCGATTGGAAACGCTCGTTGACAAGTGGCTCACAAGTCAGATCCAGCAACTGCAAACCTGTCGATTCTGGAATGAACGGAATTTCCATATGCAAAACAATATCACCAGAGCCCAACAATCCATCATAAGAACCAACTATTTTATCTTCACAACTCAGCACTACATTCACTAAATGCTGATCAGAGATACCGCTGACGCTTATATCTGCTTCTATAATTAATTTTTCGCCACTGTACGCAATCTCAGGGACTCTCACATTGTGCAAGACAAGATCTGGTGGTCCAGTAATATCACCAACACCCACAATTACCGTCTGCACTCCCGGCGAATTTCGTAAATTTGATCTGGAAACTGTTGAATGCCCATCGCTGACTAGAATCACACCAGAGATATTTCTGTTGTACCTACTTGACTGCACAACCATCTGTCCAAGATCACTGCCAGTACTTTCAGGTTGTCCGTCAAGCCTGCCCAGCTGCCCAAAACCATTCCCACTCAATAAGTGAATTTCCACAGGCTTGTCTGCCAACAGAGAATCAACCATCGACGCATATCTCTTACCCGTATCCCACCTTGAACCAAGTTTACTATCATCAATCTGCATACTCAGCGAGTTATCAACAGCAACTACAATCTCCGGCAATATATCTTCATTTTTAGTAATTAATATCGATGGCGAAGCAATCAGCAGAATTATGATTCCCAGTACAATTACACGTATGGAAGTCAACAACCTGCGAGTCCATAAACCGGGTAAAGGCTCCGTAAACAGATAATGGCGGCGGGCTATTAAGCCCACCGCCATTATTACTATAACAAGCATCAACCTCAAGGGTGAGGCAAATTGCCAGTCCAGTTGCATCTACCGATTCCTGATTACTGCCTGAGCAGCTGCCAAACGAGCAATTGGAACACGGAACGGTGAACAACTTACATAATCCAATCCTACACGATGACAGAAATCGACTGAGCTTGGATCTCCACCATGCTCACCACAGATTCCCAGGTGTATATCGCCATTAGTTGTGCGACCCTTTTGACAAGCCATTTCAACTAACTGTCCAACACCGGTTTGATCCAGCTGCTGGAATGGATCAGAAGGCAGAATGCCTTTTCTGATATAATTATCAACAAAATCCTTGGTATCGTCACGACTATATCCAAATGTCATCTGGGTCAAGTCATTAGTGCCAAAACTAAAGAAATCTGCATGCTCTGCAACTTGATCAGCAAGCAAAGCGGCTCTTGGAATTTCAATCATTGTTCCTACAAGGTAAGAAAGATCGGTTCCAGAATCTTTAATCAACTTATCAGCCAACTCAACTGCCATCGTTCTCAGATTAGCAAGTTCCTTCACAGTACCAACCAGTGGTATCATTATTTCCGGCTGAACGTCTACACCCTCACCTTTAACAACAAGTGCTGCTCTGATGATTGCTTCAACTTGAGTTTCATAAATCTCAGGATATGTCAATCCAAGACGACAACCACGATGACCCAGCATAGGATTTGACTCATGAAGAGCATCAATACGCTGTACAAGATGATCGTAAGAAACATTCAATTCACCAGCCAATGACTTAATCTTCTCAGTCATATCTGAAGTTGGCAGGAATTCATGTAGTGGTGGATCAAGCAAACGAATAGTTACAGGGAATCCGTTCATTGCGCGGAAAATACCCTCAAAATCAGCCTGCTGCATTGGCAGTATATGAGCTAGTGCCTTAATCCTGCCTTCAACATTTTCTGCAAGAATCATTTCACGCATTTTTGAAATACGTTCATCACCAAAGAACATGTGTTCTGTTCTGGTTAGTCCAATACCTTGAGCACCAAATTTGATTGCTTGCTTAGCATCATCAGGTGAATCAGCATTTGTTCTAACTTTCATTCGACGAATCTCATCAGCCCAGCCCATTAAAGTAGTGAGATTATGGTCTTCAAGATTTGGCGCTACAAGTGGAGCCAGTCCATTAATTACATGACCCTTAGTACCGTTAAGAGAAATCTCATCGCCAGCCTTGAAAGTTTTGCCGCCAATTTCCATTGTACCTGCAGCAGAATTCACAATAAGCTCACCACAGCCAGCAACACATGGCTTACCCATGCCACGAGCAACAACAGCAGCATGGCTGGTCATACCACCACGAGCAGTTAGAATACCAGTAGCTGAGTTCATGCCATCGATATCTTCAGGGCTTGTCTCTTTCCTGACCAATACAACATCTTTGCCAGCAGCAGCAATAACAGCAGCTTCAGCAGTAAAGACTATTTCTCCACAAGCTGCTCCAGGTGAAGCAGGAAGTCCCAGTCCCAATACTTCAAGCTCAGCATCCGGATCAATCTGCTCATGAAGCATCTGGTCCAGGTGCATCTCCGGGTCAACAGACATTAAAGCCTGATCAAGAGTCATCAATTTCTGGTTATACATTTCAACAGCAATTCTCAATGCTGATATACCGGTACGCTTACCAGTTCTTGTCTGGAGCATCCATAGTCTGCCATCTTGAATTGTGAACTCTACATCCTGCATTTCAGAGTAATGTTTTTCCAATGTATCTCTGATATCTGCAAGTTCTTTGTATGCTTCCGGCATAATTTCTTCCAGGGTTTCCATGTCTTTTGCAGGGCTGCCATCAGGAAGCCTGTGCCGGCCATCATTATTCAATGATTGTGGCGTTCTGGTTCCAGCAACAACATCTTCGCCCTGTGCATTGACAAGAAACTCACCGTAGAAGAAGTCTTCACCAGTTGATGGATCCCTTGTAAAAGCAACACCAGTTGCAGAGTTTTCACCCATATTACCAAAGACCATTGCCTGAACGTTTACAGCAGTACCCATATCATGTGGGAACCTGTTCATTTCACGATAGGTAATTGCTCTTGGCGTATCCCAACTACGAAATACAGCTTCAACACTGCCCCATAGCTGCTCAACTGGATCCGTCGGGAATTCTATTCCACATTCTTCTTTTGTTATACTTTTGAATGTAGAAATAAGAGTTCGCAAATGATCTGCGCTAAATTCAGAGTCAAGCTTTACGCCAACATCTGATTTTAATGCATCGATTGCATCTTCAAATTTTTCACCATCAACACCCATCACAACATCACAGTACATTTGGACTAATCGACGGTAACAGTCATAGGCGAATTCTTCATTGCCACTTTGCTTTACCAGACCAAGTACAGTTTCATCATTCAGCCCAATGTTCAGAACAGTATCCATCATGCCAGGCATTGAAACTTTAGCACCACTGCGACAAGAGAGTAACAGCGGGTCATCCTTATCAGCATATTTTTTTCCCATAACTTTCTCAACTTTTGAGATTGCTTGTGCAACTTCATTTTTCAAGTCATCAGAAATTTTTCTATCTTTCAGATAGCTGATACAGTAATCAGTTGTGATTGTGAAACCCGGAGGAACAGGAATACCCAGGCTGGCCATCTCAGCAAGATTGGCACCTTTTCCACCTAACAGAGCTTTCTGCTTTCCATTACCTTCAGTTTCGTCTTTACCAAAAAAATAAACTTGCTTCTCGGCCATGAGGTTGCCTCCATTGTTGACCTTGTTCATAACATTTTCTAGACTGACAAAAGACGCTTTCGTCTATTTGAAATAAAATGAGCCCGACATAAATGCCGGGCTCAAATTTAGCCAATAGACTCCGTAAATTCAACCGGAGTTCGGAATTACCTGATAATAATTATCTTGCTGAAATAGTCCTCACGGCCAGGTGATTCGACTTTATAAATATAAACACCTGATGCAAGCAATTCATCTGAATCATTTCTCGTAAACCATTTAATATTTCGTCCCTCCTGTAAATCAGGAGTTAAATCAGCAACAATATCCCCGGAAACTGTGAAAACCATTACTCTGGAACCTGCGGGTAGGTTTGTAAAAGTAACTAATTCGCCAGGTGCTTCAGGGAATCCAGCTTCAAGCCGAAGCGGATTTGGGTATGCATAAACAGCTTCTTCACTATCAACACTCATGGCGTCTCTGTTGGCATCAAATCGGACAATGTTCCCATCGCCAACAAGTATTGGATCACCAAATTCATCAAGCGGTATCAATGGATCATTTGGAAACCGAGGTGAATACAGGGGGTCATTGGTAATTGCAGGCCCTGAAATAGTAGCTGTATTACCAGAATCAAATGTTGAAACTGCATAATAATAAATGAAGCTGTTAAAAATACCATCATCAAAAAATGTTACCATCCCAGGAGTACTGAAGTCATAACATGCGGACCTCTTTTCAGCCCAACACTCTGGCTCTACTGGATAATTTTCATATCCACAATAATCAAGCATACATGTCTCTGGATTGTTTTTATCATAGAGGCCAATAAGTTGCATGTCTTCCATGCTACCAAACTGACTCCGCCAAACAGCATAGCCTTGAAAATCCTGGAAAATCAGGTCGAATGCTGTAGTTTCTAAAAGCGTACCTTCACCGATAAGAAGGTTAATTCCAAATTCCAGATCTTGATAGCCCACTTCAGTTCTTGATTTATAGATTGTGCTAGATAGTGACAGAGATGAATCTGGCTGGAATATACCACCTCTTTCAGTTGCGACCCAAAGTATCGAATTACTGGATATTGCCAGTTTTGAGCAATCCGTGTTTCCGGGTAAATCTACCAAAGGAGCAACCCATTGATCATCGCCGTACGCACACTCTAAAAGTCCATATTGATCGGCAATTGCAAGCAGTCTGGATTGGCTTTGGTCATTAATAATATTCAGTATCTCTGGTGTATCTTCAGCAAATAGTATCTCTGTGTCATTAGTCCATGTTTCACCAGAATCAGAAGTCCTGAAAATACCGCTGGTCTCCGTTCCAACAATGACAGAACTGTCATCAACAACAATTGTTAGTCCATTAACCGGAATTAGAGTTGATCCATCAAGAACCAGTGATTGAGCTGGCCAGATCCATGAATCTCCAGCATCAGTTGTTTCATACAAGCAGTAATCTTCAACAGCAAGGTAAATATGATTAACATCAGCCTCATCAATAAATATCTGGTTTACTGTATAGGCAGCAGTACCAGCGGAGCCAGGGTTTCCGACAAGATCAACATTCAAGCCAATAGAGTTGAACGATGCACCAGAATCCGATGACAGGTACACACCAGCATTTTTAACAGCAATATAAAGATGTGATGAGTCTACCCAGTTAATGCTTGTTACAGGTTTATTTGACCAATTTGTAATATCCTCAAAACCATCGACAACTTGAGTGAAAGAAGATCCATCATCTACGCTTAACCAGAGTCCTTCATTACTTGTTCCAAGAACCAGGGTATTTGAATTATCAGGTGAAAAACTTGAGCATAAAACTTCAAAATCATTCAATCGTCCATCAGGAAATTGAGTCTCGGCAATTCTGCTCCAATTAGCCCCATTTTCATCTGTAGTACTCATCCACAAACCGAAGAAGAACTCACTTGAAGAGATTTGTGCGAAGACTTTTTCTTGAGCACCAACTGCTGCTGAAAACGCACCTAAATCAGTATAAGGAAGATTCATTGGCAAATTTGTATTGTATTGCAGCCATTGAGAAGATCCTGCATCGTAATAATAAGCCCCGCCACTATTGGAAAGATTTATCTCACCAATGACTGAGCCGGTGGCTTCCTGATTTGCATTGCTCCATGCTAAAACAACTCTGTTATCCGTCTGGCTGCCAATAATTCCAGGAGCTTCAACATAAAAATTCAGTTCCCTGTCAACAATATCTGCAAATGCTCCTGTAAGGTCGATATCAAAATCGACATCAACTAAATTTACTGAGCTTGAACACGTAGAAATATCATCTGGCACCTCCGGCCAGGTCACAACTGCACCAAACCTGCCTTCAAGCGATAATTGTACATCAACAGAAGATGGTGATAGTACTCTCAAATCATCACCCATGCAGGCATCATCCTGTGCGTAAACAGGTACTGAAAAAACTCCTGATAATATAGTAATCAGTAATAGTGCATGGATACCTGCGTACAAACGGTTTGGCCAAAATTTCACAGCCAGTCCACCTTTCGGAACATTTTACAGAGGCGGCACCATCACAAAGATGTGCCACCTGCTATTTCTAATTACTATCAAGCTCAAAATGGTCCAGAAGAACCCAGCGAATGGCTTGTTTTATAGGATCTCTATCAAATGCATATGGGTCAAAGCCCCATAACACATCAGGCTTGCCACCAGGCTTGGACTCGGTTGTTTGCCAGACGAAGACTCCAAGAGGTACCTGATTTAATTTGGTATATTCATGAGCACCACCGGCATACTCCCCACCAAATTCAAATGCAATGTCACCACATGTGTCTGAAGGAGCAAATGTAGGATATGCAAAGTCTATTATTACCCCAGCTGAATCTGGAAGAATATGTTGGTTCATTATCCAGTCATAGCGAGTATAAAGGCGCCACATTGGCTCTACAGCCAAACTGCCATCTGGCATTAATTGTGGAGACCATGGTGTTGGTCTTGCTGTCACATTGATGTCATAAAACTCATCACTAGCGCCAAGCAAGTATGGTTTGTTGACGGAGGGAATTTCCTCGCCATAATTAAGGTCTGGTTCAAAATCCCACCAAATAATATCGTGTGAGACTTCAATTGTATCTGGAAATGCCCCGAAGTCGACGTAGTTATCCTTGAAATCCTGGTCAATTGTAATTGCCCTGGTTCCAACACACGAAGACTTTCTGTCACCACTGTAATAGCATTCATATATGAAAGAAGGGGACAGCAAGTCAATGACAGACATCCCGTTGGTTCTATACGGATAGAGCTCTGTTCCAACTCTAATTATTTCCCCGGTACCTTCTTCTTCACGAGTGCCATATCCAATCAAACGCACATTCTCACAAGTCACTGTTTCATCGGAAGTGTTATAAATAATTGGCATTGCCCAAGATCGTGTGTCTCCAGGCTCCTTTGAAAAGTTATACATGGAACTTGCTCCTGCCATAAACAAGTTTCCAACACTTTGTTGATAGGCTGCCAGCCAGACATACTGGGACGTTCCAGCAAACAAGTCAGTCACATAACGTGAACCGTAAGCAGTTGTCCAAAGTAAAACTCTGTAGTTAACCGCATCTCGGTAACCAAATAAACTGTTCGATTCAACATCTATTGAATGAACTGCTGGCTCATATCCGGAAACTCCGCCCTGACCAGCCAGAACTTCATCCCAGAACCCATCACGCTTGATGTCTTCGTATTGAGAAGCGCCTCCAGGAGTAGGCCAGGCATTTGTATTGTGATCTACTACATCGTCAATAAGTAGCAACGGGAACTGGGCAGCTGGATCTGGCACAGGTACAACTGCCACATAGTATGTCGCTCTGGTAATCAACCCCGAGTTATCAATTGCTTGGACAATAAGACTGTGCGTGGAGTTTGAAAAAGACCTAATTGGTGCCTTTTTGTGTAAAGCTGTATTACCCCAGGAAACTGACCAGCCCGGATCTTCTTCGTTGTTTGGATCTTCAACATCCCACCCATAACGATAAGCAATAACTTCCCCACCGTAATGTTCAGCAGAGGCATACCAACTAAACTCAAGAGGCTGATTCTTTGCGATATCAAATCTTGCAACCCCATTTACGCCAGAATAATCTCTTGCACCAAGATACCGTTCTCTAACGTTAAGTGATGGGGATTGACCTTCACTAACTTTAAAATTATATACAGTTCTATTATAAATCCTGTCCTGGCTTACAGCTCCAGCAGTGTCTTGTGCCTGAAGTGCAAAGAGATAGGCAATTCTTTCACCATCATCATCTCTTATCTGGATATCTGCTTTTGTATAAATACGATCCTCGGGATCATCACCATATCTAACCCAGTCACTCCATAATGAGTCATTAAAATCTACCAGAAAATCAACGTTTTGATAGAATCCATAACTGGTAGTAACGTAATTACCATCCGGACCGATAGCTCTTTTATTCAGGTACCTGACCTTAATAGGAACACCTAATTCGAAATCAGGATCAACCCCGGCCCACTGTAAAGATACAGTAGTAGGGCTGGAAACAGAATAGTCTTGTCCGGTCCAGGTAGAAGGACTGGTTAATGTTATGGATGGAGCAAGTGTTGTAGCAGTAAAAGTTATGTGGGCAGGGGTTGGATCAAGCCCGCCATCATTGTCTTCAGCCTTTATGAAAAGTGAATGATGCTCGTAAAAGCGTTGCTCGTTTTCAGGCAACCATGAATCTCCTTCAAATCCAAGCTCACGGGCTAAGACAATAAAGGTTGTATCTGTTGCTTCTGTATAAAACCATGGATTTAAAGTATCACCGGTTGCTGGATCTATTGTGAGTGTATCCAGTACGCCCAACCCGTCAATGCCGTTGTTGGCAATCTTCCAATAGTAACCAACTATTTCACCATCTGGATCTATGCCTGTCCAACTGAAGCTGACAATAAAATCTGTCTCCCGAAGAACCGGCGGAGTACCTGTAATTCTTGTATCTGGCAAGGCATTATTCAGTTCAGCCCCACCAAGCTGATCACTTGGAGAACAACCATACATCATGGCCATCACACTCAATAAGACAATCAGTGGCACAGCTACTGCATACCTATTTCTGATTAACAAACCCAACCTCCTGTAGACAAACCAACTTTGACCAATTAAGGCCTAGGTGGATATATAAAGTCATTGCCAACAAAGCACATGTAGAACTGTTTTTCAACTAATTCACTTTCCAGACAGAATTGATGCAATTTTAGTTTTTCAGCAAAACCTGGATACGGTTCCGATCCAGAATCGCCATGGAACTCCGGTACTCGAAGAGCTGTGTAATATACATATCGGCACCTGTTGGGATTGGCATCCATTGTAGTTGCATCACGCATTACCGCAGATACAGTATTCAAGCCCAACTGTGGAGTAGTAAGTGGAACAACCGACCAAGCAAAAGTGTCATCTCTGAGCTGTAATGTCATCCCATCCAGACCCTCTGGACCGATTTCAAGATCCACTGCTGAGGTAAGGACTACACTATCACCATTATCTACAACAGACTCAAAATCCCAAATATACATCTGCTCATAATCATCGCCGGAACCTGTTCCTGCTTGAACAGCCAGAGGCAATTGACGGTTAAGGAATTGCTCTCTCTCTGGAGCATAAATTGTCATTTGCCGCAGACCTTGGTCATAAGACCAATCACTTGCGTCTGAATCTGCAATCCAGGGTGCTGGCACAAGGTAATTACCATGATTATCCGTTAATGTAGGTAAATAATAACCAGCAAAGTAATATGGACTAGTAGCAGCCAGAATATTAGGTACAAAAACATCTATACGAGCACGCCAAACGCCGTCTTCATCAATAACAATTGGAACACGTGGATTATCATCAACATGTGTCCAATTTTCTGCTTCCGTGGTAACAGCCGTAATATTATCAATCAATCCACCGTCATTCAAAACGTTATCAGGATCATGTTCAGATCTTACTTCAAACCTCCATGAAGGAGCACGATCAATGGGATTGTTATTAACCTGATGTGGCGCTCTGTCAGCACTGAAACGTTTCTCCAACTGATTATCATCACCAGTGAAGTAAAGTTCATATTCATAGAAGTTACCAGGGATTACCAGCAAACCATCTAAATTATTTGGTTCCTGAAAAGTAGTAGAACCTGACACAGGATTGACCCAACAAGTTTGAGGAGTGGTAACAAAATTCAGATGTTTCCAGTCTTCACCAGGCAAGGGACTTGGAGCATTAAAAAAGCTGCACCACAAAGTATCCGGCTCACTTGGAATCTCATCACCAATCTGATAACTGGATTCACTGTTGACAACAGTTTCTATAAAGGTAATAGATGGCTCAAAGTTAGCTGAAAACTCAATATTGCTGAAGCTGTTATCTCGACGGGTGTGTTCATCAACTGACCGGGCCCTGAATTCAAACTCGGCAGGACCTGTTAAAAAACTGATTGTGTCTGCCGAAACAGTATTATAATCATTCCAGTCTGGAGTCCAGGTCAAATCATTGTACTGCGTTCTAAATCTGTAACTTGAAGTTGTGCCAGTGAAAAAGGCAACACCTTCAATTTTAGATTGAAAAGTTACTCCTGAATCAACTTGATTGTCCGGGTTATCCAACAGTCTGAGATCTCTTGCATCATCCCAACCCAGAATCTTAAAAACAACCTTTGCCCGATGAGGTAGTCTCTCCCCTGAGGAAAAGGATACAGGATCAGATTCAACCAGACCTGTAGCTTCAGCTGTCCATACTGTGTAATAAGGATAAGTCAGACCATCATTTCCAAATGGATCCTGCAGGGCAGCAGGGTCACTTTCAAGAACCAGATGTGTATCTGGATCATAGTTCACAACAAAATATTGCCTTCTATCTATAGCTGATACTTCTACACCTGCAACATCAATTGAATTTACAAGTAAGGTATGAGTTCCACTGGCGATTACCCTGTTGAAAAGCCCTGCACCTGATCCATCGTTTGTAAAATCAACGCGAGTCACTCCACCAAAGAAGCTGACACTGTCATTCACAGCATCATCAAACTGGCGTGGATTCCAGCAATCCTCGATAGCATCATCACAATCAGCAAGTGAAATTTTATACTTAAAGCCAAGCAGTCCATCATAAACAGGTTCACCGGTATCAGGGTCAATAGAAAAAACAGTATCTCGCTCAGCAAGTAACTCATCAGTGAAAGAACGAATGTTAGGAGTCTCTCCCGTCCAGCTCAAAGCATATGGCTTGCCATAACTGAAAGTATCAACCTCTCCCGCTTGCAACTCAGTTTCAATTCCATATTCTTCAGTCAAGAAAGTTATAGACGGAGATCCTAACGCATTTATCAGGAAATATAATCGCGCTGGCGTTCGATCGTAGTCTCCTCTATCATCAACAGCAACAATATGAAAAGTCTTATCAACCGACGTCAATGATCCCAACCCAATCTGGAAATCAAAAATAGTGTCTGTTCTGGTAGTCCAGTGGCCTATATCCAAAGTATTGATATGAAGCGCAGGGTTGAATCTTGCATCCTCTTCATCTTCATCTGTTTCATCGTCCTGAACGGTACTATCAGTCAGTGCCCAGACAAACCGCTCTACATGCCCGTCATCATCAGAACCATACCAGAATAAATGGTAATGGAAATAGCCACCTGCTTCCTCATTAGGTGCACCAATAATAAAAGTCTCAGGTGGACGATTAACAATAACCACTTCTGGATTAAAAGCTCGGCAACCAATTAGGGACCCGATAATTAAAACCAAAAGAACCAGGTAAAACACAGCCAAGCGTTTTCTCATTGTCATATTCAGTGTACGCCTTTCATACACCGCAAACAGCAATGGTTTCAATTGTAAAAAACACACTGCTGTCACGAAAACCAACCAAGATCAACTTGGAAGTTTCAGGGTCAAGACTACTATACTTCTTCCAATGAAATATAGGGATTGAACCGTAACAGTGTCAACCCAGACTTTACTTTAACTTGTTGCAAATTAAAATATTTTGTTCAAAGCAGATACACAAAAAAAGGCGCCCCTGAAAAGGGGCGCCACAAAGACTAAACGAAAAGTAAATTACTTAACGAGAGCCATTTTGTTAACAGTAACATTGCTGCCTGAACGTACTTCATAGAAGTAGATACCAGAAGCAACATCGCTACCAGCGTTGTTTGTACCATTCCAGGTCTTTACACCTGAAGTTTCTGAAACAACTTCGTCCATGAGAGTCTTAACGAGCTCACCTTGAACGTTGTATACCTTAATTGAAAGATCGCCAGCACTAGGGATGGTCCATTCAATTTTAGTAGATGGGTTAAATGGATTCGGGAAGTTCTTGGCTGCAAAGGTTCCAGCACCTGGCACTACGCCAGTAGGAGTGCTACTACCAAGATGGCCAAAGAATAACAGAATTTCATTTAGAGCAGCTGCACGAGCGTTTCCAGGTGCACCTGTGTTATACCAGTACATGAAGTCAACTGGGAAGTAGACTACATCTGCTGTATATGTTACATCCCAATTGTAAACACCTGCAGCATAACCATTGTAAACTCCACCGTTACCAGAAGCATCGGCAAATTCAGCAATACGCTCACAAGTACCATTTGGGAAAACCATGTCAAAGTCGTTGAATACAGGGCAGCCACCATATGCAATAAACTCTGTGGTCAGGCCAACAGTATTACCAACAATTGGCAGTACCAGAGGTGCAGACTGTCCACCAATAACTGGACGTAAGTCATCACCAAGATAGTCAACTGACAACCAGGTACTAACGAAAGAGATTCCGTTTGCACCAGAAGCCATCAAGTCATCTGCCAGATCATCACCGGTGAACAATACGTTCTTGTCACCTAGTTCTAACCAGTCATTAACCAAAGTGATATCATCACCAGGATCGTTAGCATAGTCACCATTACTTAGAGTAAATGATCCAAGGTTACCTGAGGTATAGAGAAGAGTCTCATAACCAGCAAGTGTGGAAGGAGTTGCACGTCCACCAAGACCATTACCTACACCAGAGGAAGGACCATTGGTATAGTAGTAATCATAGTCAACACCTTCTTGGTAACCAAGAGTGTTCAGAGCATATTGCCACTCATTTTCGCCACCACGGTCAGCAAAGTCATTCCATAACAGAATGGCAGGCTGAGCGCCAAGCTCATCTTCCATTGTAGGAAGAGCGCGAACAACATAGCTACTGTTCCAAATAAATGGTTGATACAGAGGATCACCTGGGAAAACACCAAAACCATCAAGGTCTGATGGCAATGTGGATGTTCCACCAAGGTCGTCTGAAGCAGAAATGTAATAATGAATTACATCACCAGGGAAGAAGAAGTCTTCATCATCTGGAAGATCAAAACTGTAACGATCTGCTATCAAAGCACCTGTGTCCAGGAAGATTGAGTCACCAACGACTGTATCAACAGCTGGGTATGCAGGGTTTCGGACTGGATCGAACAGAGGGTTTCTGTCCATGTGGTAATTCAGAGTTGGAATACCAGCAAGAACTGAACCTGTACGAACAGCAACAATGTCAAAGACAATTGAGTCACCAGGAAGGTTAATCATATCCGCTTCAAGGGCAATATTTCTAGCCATGTCAAATCTAACATCGTTAGTTGCTAGATCACCATAGTTAATAGTACCAATAGCAGGGAAGTTGTCTTGTGCTATATCAATTTCACGAGTGGAGATACCAGGACCACCAAACTCGTAAACTCTGAAAGAGACATTGTCAAAGTAAGGACCTGGAGTTGCATCAGTGCCTTCAAAGCCCCAGAGGTAACCCAACTCATTTGTACCAATAGCAAGCTGAACGAACATACGACCAGGCTCCAACAAGTCAGTAACTGGTTGTTCAATACGCAGGTAGTCTGGACCACCATAGTATACAAAGTTACGATCTTGCCATGATGTCCAGTTGACGTTGTCAATTGAAGAACGAACATGCCATACATAGAAAAGTCCATTATTAAGAATTTGATGACGATATACATCGTAATCAAACTGAGCTCCATCATAAGCACCTACTGGGTACGCTAAAACTGGAGACCAGATTTCATTCTGGTGATGGTAATCAGGACCAGCAAGTCCACCAAGAAGGTTGACTGCCCAGCCACCAGGACCATAAGTTGCGTCTCCCACTCCAAGAGTACCACCGGTACCAGGAACAACAAGACCATCATCGATGAAAGCAAACTGAGGTGAATCATTTGATTTACATTCATCAGCGTCACCTAGACGTGGCCATACTTTAGCAAAGTCGCCAACAGCAGGTGGTAGAACAACTGTCCAGTTAACACCAAGGCCACTTTCGAAATCATCGAAAATCACTTGAGTGCCATTAAATGATACAGCAATGTCATCAAGGTTTGTGTGACCTTGAGTTGGCCAATCACAATCAGAATCCGACCAAGCACTATCAGAACCACCGATGAACTGTACGTGGATTTGATCAAGACCAGGGCCAATATAATTAGCAGGATCAACAGTAACGTTAACAGCGATAGCTTCAGCATCGCCAATACCGTTCCATGTTCCATACGCCATCATTCCGCCTGTTTCTTCTACAGCAAAGTATGTGTAGTCATAACCAGGCTCGTTGTCGTACCAGATTGTTCCAGTAACGTCAACAACTGTGGCTGCTAAAGGATCAGGAGCAGTTCCAGACCAGTCTAGAAGCTCCCAGTAAGAGTTTGCGTAGCCACCGATAGGATCGCCGACGCCACAAGAAGGAATAAGCTCATCGCCACAATATGCAGTGTTTACACCTGTGCGATAAGTACTAACATGCCAGGTTGGGACTTTTGCAGTAAGGTCTACACCAAACCAACCTTCATCTTCAGGTTGTGTACCTGAAAGATCATCTTGGAATTTACCATCGTCACGGTCAGGTCCACCGATAAGATAAACGGTGTCTGCACGTGATGCATTCATTGGAGTTGCATTAAAGACCTGCTCATATTTGCCGTCAGCTAGATCGTAAGATCCAATAGAAGCAAGTGCAGATCCGGTAAGAATAACCAAGGCCAAACTAACGAGAGTGAGTTTTCTCATACTTTCCCCCCACTGTTAATTCAATTAACAAATGGTAAAGGTGAAAGGACTTGTTCCGACGCCGCCGCTCAAGCGGTATCGAAACCCTACAGATTAGGCAAAAGTGAAATTCCTGTCGATAGCACCACTGCTGAAAACAGAATGTTCTCAGTTGGAAGCTTTCGACGTGGTGACTCGCAAACTAGCAAGTAAGTGTCAAGTTAGGATCTCACTAGAAAGTGGAACGGCACAACGTCGCAAGTGGAAAAAACTTTTACCTTTGTTTGAGTCGCAACGTGTATTGTACATAAAATCTAATATTGAGTCAATACCTTAAATGTAAAAAAGTCAGGACTTCAACTTGAAGTCCTGACTAAAGTTGTAAATCAAATAAAACCTAATCTGAAGGTACAACTTCAGAGAAATCAGCATACCTTGCAAAAAGAGAGTGTATTTCACGTAAAAAATCATGACGAATGCTCGTTAATTCTTGATTATCGGTATTTACTCTCACAGAATCGAAAAATTCGTCAATTGCAGGCCCTAAACCGGATAAAACTGAAAATACTGTATTATAGTCCTGCTCAGATTCAGCAGCTATCAGATTTGATATTTCATGACGTACGCTATCACGCAAAGAAATCTCGGCTGGTTCGGGTAAAGAGTCGAAATTGACACCTTCTGGGGACATTCCACCTTTCCCCCAGCGCTCGGGAGATAATCTGCGATCTTGGCCACGCAGTACATTTTCTCCCAGAATATTTCTACATCGTTTGAATCCGGTAGCTAATTTGACAAAATCATCCTTGCTTCTGTAAGCAGAAAGCGCCTCTACCCACTTTAGCGCATCTACAGGATCCTGCCCATGAGTTGGTAAGACAGCTCTAACAACGTCACCTTCATAGCCAAGATTTTCGAAATATCCAAGAAGCCTGGTTGATACAAATTTTTCCATCTCCTGGATTGCATTGTCGCTGTTGTCAGATTCTGTATAACTGGCCAGAGCAGCTGTGAGTAGTTCCGGGATATTTATATGCAGATCGTGAGCTGCCATTATTCTGAGAGTAGACAATGTGTGCCTGCGCAAAGCATAAGCATCTTTAGCTCCGGTTGGAGAAAATCCTGCCAGCCAGCAACCAGCCAGGGTATCAATTCGCTCGGCAATCGACAGTATTGACGCCAACTTGTTTTCTGAGACTTCGTCACCAGCAGAACGAGGCCTGTTGTACTCCTGCAAAATATCACAGACCTGGCTGCTCTCTTTTGCCGCAGCAGCATAGCGAGCACCAATAAGTCCTTCAAGTTTTGTAAATTCCTTACCGTCTTTAATCATCTCTGTGACCAGATCAAACTTGTATATTTCAGCTGTCCTGACCAAATCTGCAGGCATTTCGTCTACACCAGCTCCGTTTTCCCAAATCCATTTGGTAAGCTTTTTAACGCGTTCAACTTTGTCCAGCATTGAGCCATAGCCTTCAATCCAAGTAACGCTTGAGAGTCTGGAAATATGTTCGTCCGGGGTTTGCCTTTGGTCAAACTCCCAATAAAAGAGTGCATCACTTAGCCTTGCCCTGAGAACCTTCTCATTTCCGTGCCTGACATTATCCAAAGCCTCAGAACCACCATCTCTGACTGCAACGAAATACGGGAGCAGACCAGGTGCATCTTTTTTCTCAACAGAAAAATATCGTTGATGGGATTTAAGAGCCGTAACAATAACCTCATCTGGAAGCTCAAAGAAGTCTTCACTGAATGAGCCAACAAATGGTGTCGGATATTCACATATGTTTGCAACCTCGATTAACAAATCCTGATCATCCATACACTTTGCATTTTCGATGTTTGAAAGAGCTTCACTTATGCCTTTGGATATTATTTCCATCCTGAGGTTTTGATTAACAATTACAAAGTTATCTTGGAGTTGAGTTAGATAGCTATCCGAACTGTCAATCGATATTTCTCTACCCAATGCCAGTGTTCTGTGTCCCCTGGACACTCTGCCAGCTATATGACTGCCAAACTCAACAGGCACAACTTCCTTGTCCAATAAAGCAACCAACCACTGAATTGGTCGGGCATAGACAAAATCACTGCTGCCCCACCGCATAGTTTTTGGAAAAGGTATTGTTTTCAGGATTTCAGGAATTTTCTCAGACAACAGCTCTGCAGCAGACTTACCTAGAACATATTTCTTTGCTCCGACAAACTGTCCCTTGCCGTCATCAATCTCATACAAATCAGAAACATCAATCCCGTTCTTCTTAGCAAAGCCGACAGCTGCATTTGTTGGTTTGCCATCGTCATCAAAAGCAATCTTTGCAGGTGGACCTTTAATCTCAACAGTTACATCTTCTTGTGAAACAGCAAGACCATCAATCAGAATTGAAAGCCGCCTGGGCGCAACAAACACCTGCATGGCCTCATAGGGAAGCCTTAGGTCTGTTAACGCAACTCCCAGAGATTTCTCCACATGCTTTTGTTCTACAGGCAGAAAACGAGCTGGTAATTCATCGGTACCAATTTCAAATAGAAATCCTGTTCTCTTTATTTCAGACATTATTCAGACACCTCACGATTCAACAACGGGAACCCCATTTCCTCACGCTTGGTCAGATATGCTTCTGCAACTTTCCTCGATAGAGTTCGCACTCTCTTTATATAACCGGTTCTTTCGGTAACTGAAATTGCACCGCGAGCCTCAAGCAAATTAAAAATATGGCTACATTTAATTATTGAATCATAACCGGGAAAAATAAGCCCATCCTCAATCAACCCAAGAGCTTCTGCTTCTTTTTCCTCAAAATTTCGTCGATACATCTCTACATCGGCTTTTTCAAAGTTAAACTCGGAATATTCTTTTTCGTATTGTCCCTGGATATCTCCCCAGGTAAGTCCACCACCCCACATCAGATCGTTGACATGCTCAACTCCCTGAATATACATAGCAATCCGCAGAAGACCGTAAGTAAGTTCAACACAAACAGGATCTACCTTTAAACCACCTACTTGTTGAAAATATGTAAATTGGGATATTTCCATACCGTCAATCCAGACTTCCCAACCAAGACCTGCAGCACCTAGAGTTGGTGATTCCCAATCATCTTCAACAAATCTGATATCATGTTCTGCTGGTTCAATTCCGATTGCACGCAAGGACTCAAGGTAAAGCTCCTGAGAGTCTGCTGGATTTGGCTTCAAAATCACCTGGTACTGCAGAAACTGCTGAACCCTGTTTGGGTTCTCACCATATCGACCATCTTTTGGTCGACGACTTGGCTCAACATATGCAACTTTCCATGGCTCAGGACCAAGGCACCTCAAGAACGTGGCTGGGTTGAATGTCCCTGCACCTACTTCAGAATTGTATGGTTGAATAATCACACAACCCTGGTCACTCCAGAACTGTTGTAATTTTGCAATCATCTCTTGATAATCCATCATATCTTTCACCTTTGGAGCCTAGCTCTCTTTGTTAACCTTGCAAACTTTCAGCATATCAAGTGCTGCTGGTAATCTATAATCTGGCAAATGGTATTCAAGAAATCTGTGTAACACAATTCCAGTTTCTCTATCAACCTGCCTGGTCACTGGTGGACCTGTATCTATTCCTTGTTCAAGGAGCTTACGTAAATTGCTGTACACTGGAGGCGTTAAATCCCTGCCAGCCTTGGCTGTGTCCAAGCAATTGGCACAAACAATACCGCCAGATGAATAACTAAAAAAATAAACCGATGTACTGTCATCTAACATGTCTGCCCGACAATTTGAACATCGATTCAACGTCGGCGCAAGTCCCTGCATATTCAGTAACTCCAACAGGAACCTGTAATATGCGGAAGCATTCACACTTGAAGGTAGTGACGATAACACTTCCATAAAGCGTCGGCAAAGATGAAACAGATCGACATCCTTACCAGTGGGCTTACATCGATCAATTATTTCCACAATAGCCAGCAAATAGGCTGTCTTTTCCAGAGTCAGACTTGCCTTAGAAGTTCCAAGACTGACGCTGCCCCCGCGCAGATATTGCAAATCGCGACCTTCAACAACTGTATATTCTACGTCAACAATCGTCCCGGGTTGAACCAGGGGCCTGAGATTCGATTTGCTGTTGCGGGCCCCTTTGGCAATGACCTTTACAAAACCTGACTCTTCGGTTAGTAACGACGCAATAACACTGGTTTCTCCAGTTGGCCAGACTCGCAAAACCATCGCTTCAGATGAGATTACCGGTCTGGAAATTGTTGTCACGCTCCTACCCCTTCAGACAACAGCAGAGATGCCATCGTAAGATAAATAAGAATTGCTGCGATATCGTTACTTGTTGTGATAAATGGGCCAGTTGCTATGGCAGGATCTATTCCAATTCTGTGAAGAATCAAAGGTATCGATGTGCCAACAAGTGCTGCAAATACAATGACCGACAACATGGAAATAGTGAGCACCAGTGCCAGCTGATAGTTGCCTACAATAAAGAGTGCTACAAAGTACATGCAAATTGCTATCACACCGCCTGTAATCAGCGCAGTACCGAGCTCCCTCAACAAATATTTGCCAATGTGAAATACATCTACTTCACCAGTTGCCAGACCACGTACTACTACTGAAGACGTTTGAATACCTGTATTTCCACCCATTGCCATAATCGCAGGGATAAAGAAAGTCAAAGCTACTGTTGCTGCAAGGCCTGCCTCAAAGGATTTCATCATAAACACACATCCAACTTGCCCAACCAGAGCTGCCAAAAGCCACGGCAAGCGGGAACGTGCAATCCTCAAGGGAGAGGTTTCACCAAACTCATCCACACTGGTACCAGCAAGACGTGAGTAATCCTCTGTTGCTTCTTCTTCAATTACATCAATAACATCATCGGCTGAAATTACTCCTAGCAAAACACCATCATGATCAACAACAGGAAGAGTAACCAAATCGTGAGTTCTCACAAACTGGGCAACCATTTCCTGGTCCAAATCCGCTTCAACACAATGAGGGTCTCTTTCCATTGCATCTGCAACAGGTGTGGACCAAGGCTTCATCAACATCTCAACCAGCCTGATACGGCCCAGCAGCTTCCCGGCTTCATCTATCGTGTATATATAGTGAATCTCATCAAGGTCATCAGGGTCAAGTTCCTTCAGAGCATTAACTGCTGTTAAGCAATCTGCAGTCTCTGAGACGGCCAGAAACTCTTTGGCCATCAACCCGCCTGCACTGTCAGACTCATACTTCAGCAGCTCTGTTACTTCTTGACGCTCTTCAGGCTCCATTGCTGCCAGAATTTCAAGAGCTTTTTCATCTTCAAGCTCGCCAAGAAAGTCCGTAGCCTCATCGGAGGGCATTTCCTCTACGATATCAGCAATTTCTTCGACATCGAGTAAAGTCACAAAAGCAGAAGCACTACGCTTGTCAATTTCAGCCAGAACATCGGAAGCAAGCTCTCGAGGCAATAAACTTATTAATTTAACAGTATCGTCAACACTCAAAGGCTTGACTATCTCTGATAAATCACCAGGCGAAATATCAGTTGCGAGCTCTATAAGCTCTGAGTCAAGTCCATCATTAAGTAAATCCTCAAACTTCTCTGAATATTCATGCCACTGAATATCCATTGTAGCAGGATCCAAAAATGTTTCCTCGGAACTGTTATCAACTGATTTAATATTCTCATCAGTCATTGGACTCTCCTGTTTGCTTGCTGCCTGCAATCGCCTGCTCAATTATATCCGCATATGAATTTTCAACTACTGATCCACCGGAAATGATTAACCGGATCCCCTCTTCAACCGACATGTCTAAAATTTGTACGTCCGCCCGGGGCAAGATCAGCATGAACCCGGAAGTCGGATTAGGTGTAGTAGGAAGAAATACATTTATGTTGGCTTTATCAGGGTCATCACTTGTAACAAACCCCAATGCCTTGATACCTGAACGTGGGTAATCAAACATTGCAACTTTTTGGAAAGCTGAATTTGAGTTACTCAAAAGCACTTCTGAAATCTGCTTGGAAATATGGAAAATACCTCTGACAACTGGAATCTTGTCCATCAATCTGTCAAAAGTTCTGAAGAAAGCTGCTCCAAGTAGATTTTTTGCTGATACACCAATAAGCACAATCAGAATTGCACTCACTATAACTCCTGCAACAGTATTTACAAACGATGGTACATTGTCTCTCAAGAAAGGAATCTGTTCGAGTAATGGACGAATAAAACCATCAATTAGCAGATAAACTTTCCAGGTAATCCAGCAAGTTACTGCAACAGGAGTAACTGTCAGAATCCCAGTTAAAAAATGTCGACGGATATCAGCCATTATCATCCTCCTGTTGGTGCTGACTAAACCCAGGTAGTGGATTGGAAGCTATCAATTTAACCTGTAATATCCTTTGATCCTCAACTTTTTCCACTAGAACTTCCAATTCTGCAATTGTGACCTGGTCCTTGACCTCAGGTACTTTCCCACCAGCTTCATAAACAAGACCAGCAAGTGTTTCGCTACCATCAACAGGCAAGTTGACACCCAGCAAATCCCGTAAATCTTCCAAATCGATTTTGGGGTCAACCCTCATTGAATATTCATCCAACCACTCATAGAGCGTTTCCTGCTCATCGAATTCATCTTCAATTTCACCAACAATTTCCTCTAAAACATCTTCAAGAGTTACAAGCCCAGCTGTTCCACCATATTCATCGACGACAACAGCCATATGTATACGACTGCTTCTGAATTCTTCCAATACTTCGTCAAGTTTTTTGCTCTCAGGTATAAAGCATGCTGGTCTGACCAATCCAGAAATGGTTGTATCATCTACAGATAACTTATTATTCTCAACAAGGGCCAAAAGGTCTTTTGAATATAGCAGCCCAACTACCTTGTCAATACTACCATCAAATACTGGAACCCTTGAGTGTCTGCAAGAAACTACAATTTTAATTGCATCAGCTGCGGGAAGTTCAGAATTCAGAGCGATAACATCGATTCTGGGAATCATTATCTCTTTAACTGTCGTTTCATGAAAAGAAAAAATACTTTGAATCATTTCCTTTTCTTCATCCTCTAGATCTACGCCACTATCCTGCTCACCTAGCAAGCTCCTGATTTCACCAGAAGACAAGTGTGCCATTGCATCCACTGCCCACAAATCTTCTTCATCGGGCCCTGTTATTTTCAGTAACAAGGATGTCCACGGCTTCAATATTATCATGAACGGGAAGAGTATCCTTACTGAGGCATTTGCATATGCGACAGCAGATCTTGAGGCAAACATTTTAACTAAAACGTTCCCAACACTTCCAATAACAGATACAACAATTACTCCGTAAACAAGAAGTTGCCAGATCGGCAATTCTGGCCATAGCAGTAATCCCACCATAACAAGAGCGACGGACATCAAGCTCAAAGCCATGAGATGAATTGTACCTGTAGCTAAAATAAAATGCCTGGGATTTTCAGTGGTGGATAACAGAGAACTGTTTAGTTGATCTTCTTCCAGAAGCCCATTTCGATGCAACCCACCAATACGATAAAGTGCAGCTTGAAGACCAGCTGTCAGCATCGCAATACAAAAAGCAAAAATGGCTACCAGTATGCCATAACTCATTTACTGTCATCTCCTAAAGTCAAGCCAGTGGGTGGCTTCGGTCAGTTAAAGCTAAAAGCTCTGATTCCAGTTGCCGCATTTTCTCTTTTTGAGATTCTTCTTCATGATCCCATCCCATTAAATGCAAAGCTCCGTGAACAACAAGCATTGCTAATTCATCAGAGATGTTCCAATCATTCTCTTTGCACCTGCAAGACACGAACTCAGGTGCAATAATTATCTCACCAATTTGAGTCTCCATCTGGTCCAGGAACAAATTATCTGCTGCATAACCTTTACCCTTTTTAATTGTAGCGATATCAATATCACACAAAACCAGATGGGAAAAAGAGAGAACATCTGTCACATAATCTTTACTTCTGAATTGACGGTTAATTGTCTGAATTTCTTCATCACCCACAATTATCAGACCAGCAGACCAGACATCCAGCCCTATCGGTGCAACAAGTTTCTGAATCTCATCAATAAAACCGTTATCAAACCAGGATGATGCAGTTTCAGTACGATTATTGACTACCAGTTGCATCAGGAATCACTACTCTTCTGTTCTTTATTCTGCCCGGGATAAGCAATCCTGGCATGATGAATACCCGCTAACAGCGGAATAAAGGCAGCTCTGATTTTCGCAAGATCTGAAATTGTCAATTGGCATTCATCCAGCTCACCATCAAGCATCCTGGCATCGGCTATTGTCTTTGTAACTTCCCTTATTCTTCCAGGTGTTGGCTTGGCAAGAGATCTGGTTGCTGCTTCAATAGCATCGGCAAGCATAAGTATAGCAGTTTCTCTGCTCTGGGGCTTTGGCCCGGGGTAACGAAAACTCGAAACATTAATCGTCTTGCTCTGATCTGCTTCCATAGCCTTGTGGTAAAAAACCTTCATAATTCCTGTGCCGTGGTGCTCTGGAATGAAATCGATAACTATCTGTGGCAATCGCCACTTTTTGGCCATTTCAACTCCATCTTTAACATGAGCAGAAACAATCAATGCACTCATATTAGGCGACAGCTCATCATGTTTATTAGGACCACCACCCTGATTTTCAATGAAATACTCAGGTTTCTTCAACTTTCCGATATCGTGAAACAGGGCTCCAACTCTAACTAAAATCGAGTTTGCGCCGATAGCTCTGGCTGCCTGCTCTCCAAGTTGAGCCACAACCTGACTATGATGGAATGTTCCCTGTGCCTCAAGAGCCATTTGTTTCAGCAAAGGATGGTTAAGATCAGACAATTCCAATAAAGTCAAATCGCTACTTACACCGATTGCCGGCTCAACTAATGGTAACAAAAATAGTGCTATTGCAATTGATGCAACTGGAGTTGCAACACCTACCAGATACAAGTGCCATAAGCCATCTATCGACCCCGAGGAAAGTCTTGCCAGAGTAATCAAAAACAGATTCAGAGCTACCAAAGCCGCTATTGTTTTGTAGTATCTGTCGCGGGTTCTGATTCTGCGAACCATCGATACAGAAAATACACCAATCAACAGCCAGTACATCAGGTGCTGAGTTTCAACACCGGAGATTGGTGCCAATAACCCGACAAGAAGAATACTTACGGCATAGCCTACCTTATCCCTGAATAGAGCTGTCAACAGGACAGTAAGTAGCGGAATCGGCAAAGCAAAGATACCTAAAGAGACTTGCCCCATACAGAAGACTGCCAGAAAGACAAATAACCCGAGTAGCAAGGTAACAGCAATCAGTTGTCTGAGATTTAATATAATTTCTTTGAAATATTGCGATGCTACCCAACCGAACATCAGTAAAATAAGGGCAATCGTTAAAACTCTGGAAACCTGCTTTGGAAGAACTGACCTGTCCTCATCACTGGAAAGCATGCCAGCGGCTTCCATTTTTGACTTCAAACCTTCCAGGAAAGCTGCTTCTGATATAGTTACCCTGTCGCCTCTACCAATAACTCTTTCGCCCTTTATAAAATCATGTGTCACCGAAACTGATTCCCGAGCATTTTGCTGCCTCTTACGAGTCTCGATTGAATTGTATTGTAAATTGGGCTCTACAAAATAATCTAAAAACTGTGCACCCCATTTTGCAGTATCACGATTGTGTAATTGCGTATAAAGCAATGATTCCAGAGAATCGATCATGGCAAAATGCGGAATCAGCTCACTCACAAGGACTGTTTTTTCCTGACCGGAATTTAGAATTATTACTTCTCGGTAATTACCGACAGGCAACTCATTCACCACACCCTGACTGTATAGCTGCTCCATTGTATTTTCAGCAGCAACAGTAAATTCTTCAGGGTCTTCCAGGTTGAAAACATACTCCAGATCGGCCTCAGTTATTTCTGGAAACTGCAAAACTAACAAACCGATTTTGTCTGATCTTGAAGAAGGTATTGATAGATGAGTAAGAAACTGTTCCGACCAGTTCTCAAACTTTGACAATCTCTTATCTACTTCAATCTGATTATTATCTACAACTGGTGGTTCAACCAATACTCTTTGAAATTGCCTTAGCTCGATATCTTGTTGTGGCAGGGAAACAGAAAAATCAAAAGGAGCTCGATACTCTTTATCAGAAATTTCTCCTTCGCTTGGAAAAGTTATATCCAGCCCGGGAGTAACAGGGATTATCATTAAGTGCAAAACTGTAATTAAAACGCCAGCGATCACACTAAAAATCCACACCGGGATATTGTTAGAGTCATTGGCTGAAGACTTCCTACTAAAAGGACGATTTATAAATGCCCTGAAGTCCATCAACTACTCCTTAATTGAGTTGGATTTCTCCGCTTTGCTGAAAGCGTCGACAATTTTGCGCACTAGCGGATGCCTAACAACATCATCCTGGAACAATTCCACAAAATCGACCCCTTCAGTCTCTGCCAAAACATCCTGAACCAGAATCAGCCCAGAGTTTTCTTTCTCGTTAAGGTCAACTTGAGTAATGTCACCTGTAATCACAGCCTTGGATTGATGCCCAAGACGTGTTAAAAACATTTTCATCTGCCCGATTGTTGTATTTTGAGCCTCATCCAGAATCACAAAAGCATTGTTCAAAGTTCTACCACGCATAAATGCCAACGGAGCAGCTTCAATCACACCACTACTCATGTATTGCTGTATTCTACTCAGGCCTACAGTATCGGCAAGAGCATCATACAACGGCCTTAAGTATGGATCGATTTTATCCTGAAGATCGCCAGGCAAAAATCCAAGCTGCTCGCCAGCTTCAACTGCCGGCCGCACCAGAATAATCCTGTCGACAAGTTTTTTTGTCAGATAGTCCACTGCCATGACCACTGCAAGATAGGTCTTTCCAGTACCAGCAGGACCCACAGCAAAAACTACATCATTATTGCGGATAGATTCGATATACTCTCTTTGGCCTTTTGTCTTTGCCCTGACTTCTTTCCTGCTTCCTGTTGTATGAAAGAGGACATCACACATCGGATCAACAGAATTTGTTTCTTCTTTCTCATCCAGCCTTTTGCCCAGAACATAATTTACCGCAACTTCATCAACAGTTAATCCCTGCTCCAGCATATCCACCAAGTCCAGAACTACTTCACTGAATTCAGTAGCATCCTGCCCCTTGCCGCGCAGCATCATTAATTCACCACGGACAGTCAAAGAGCCTTGAAACCGCTTCTCCAACAGCTTCAAATTAGAATCATTCCAGCCCAGAAATGTCGATTGGTCCAGTCCGGCAAGAGATACAATCACCTCACCTGGGTCAGCTGTTTGTATCCTGTCCTCACGACTGATCATTCAGACTCTCTTTCAACAATTTCCAATCCCAATTCCTCAAGCTGCGCTGCACTGATTCCACCGGGAGAATTATCCAGTGGCGATGAGGCCATATGAGTTTTAGGGAAAGCGATAACATCACGAAGTGAACTGCTATCAGTTAATAGCATAACCAGCCTATCAAGACCTAGTGCAACTCCCCCATGAGGAGGCGCTCCGTATTCAAGTGCATCAAGGAAGAAGCCAAACTTGGAATCGTATTCTTCTTTATCCATTCCAACCAATTCAAACACTTTTTCCTGAATATCACGTCGATGGATTCTGATACTACCAGAACCAAGTTCAACACCATTGCACACAAGATCATACAGTTGACCATACGTAGCACCTGGATCAGTTTCCAACTTGCCGACAGTTTCATCGTCTGGCATTGTGAACATATGATGACAAGCTGTCCAATGTTCAGCATCATCTTTTTTCTCAAACATTGGGAAGCTGCAAACCCAGGTAAATGCCCACTGACTTTTATCAATCCAATTTTCCTGCTCAGCCAAAGCTAAACGAACTGCTCCCAGTGGCTCAAAAACTGCCGCTGCATTTCCAGCACCGAACAAAATCAAATCACCTTCAACGCACCCGGTTCTTTCAATCAAACCAGCTTTGAATTCATCATTGAAGAATTTACTGATTCCAGCTTCAGGGCCATCGGCTCCAATCTTGACGAATGCCAATCCACCAGCGCCTCGTTTTTTAGCCTCATCTTCAAGTTCAGAAATTTGCTTTCGGCTATAGCCAGACAAACCACTGGCCAAAAGGCAGCGGACAGTCCCGCCAGAGCTAACAGCATTCTCAAAAACGCCAAAGCCACAGTCTGACACCAAATCTTCAATATTCTGTATTTCACAACCAAATCTTAAGTCTGGTTTATCCGAGCCATACTTTTCAATTGCCTCAACATAATTCATTCTCGGAAATTGAGCAGGCAACTCAACACCTATCGACTTCTTGAACAAATCGCCAACCATACCCTCAACCAGAGTATAGATATCCTCTTCAGTTATAAAACTCATTTCAATATCAATCTGAGTATGCTCTGGCTGTCTGTCTTTACGCAAATCTTCATCACGCAAACACCGAGGCAACTGATAATATCTGTCCATCCCCGACACCATCAGAATTTGTTTATACAACTGAGGTGATTGAGGTAAAGCATAAAAGCTACCTGGATGAACACGACTGGGAACTACATAATCCCTGGCACCTTCAGGAGTAGTTTTAATCAGCAGTGGAGTTTCAATTTCAAGAAAATCCCTTTCCGATAAAAAGTTTCTCACAGCGGCCGTTACTTTGTGCCTGATTACCATGTTGTTTGCCATGCGTGGGTGTCGTAAATCAATATATCGATGCTTAAGTCTCAGCTCATCACTTGTATCTCCAGCTTTATCCAACTGGAATGGCAATGGTTTGCTGCCATTCAAAATTTCCAGCGACGATGCAACAACTTCAACTTCTCCAGTTGGCATGTCTTTATTAACCATACCATCTGGTCTTGGCCGAACTGTTCCATTAATTGAAATCACAGATTCCAGCTTAACTTTTCCAGAAGCTAACGCCAATTCATCTGACTCAAAAATTACCTGAACAACACCATAACGGTCACGCAAATCGATAAAAGTGACGCCACCCATATCCCTTATTTTTGCAGCCCAACCTGAAAGTGCTACTTCCTGGCCTTTTGATTCAAGATTGACCTGGCCACATCTATGTGTCCTGTATTTATTGCTTTTCACTTTGCGAGTACCTCCTGCACAGCTGCAATAAGATCTTCATTGCTAACTGGCAATTGTTGTCCTGTTTCCATGTTCTTCATCTGAAACTGATTATTGTTAATCTCATCATCACCAACAATTAACACTACCGATGATTCTCGAGAAACTGCTGCCTTCATCTGCGCTTTGACACCTCTGTCCGTTGTATCGATTTCAACCCTGCAAACAGATCGAAGCTTGTCTGCATGCTGTAAGGCAAATTGCTGTGCCTGTCTGTTCATGCAAACCACAAAAACATCTACAATAGACTGCCTGCTTCGCTGGTGATCATATTCCTGATTATACAAGTGGCGTACAATCCGCTCAACCCCGGCAGAAAATCCTACAGCCGGTGTTGTTGGGCCACCACATTGCCCAATAAGATAATCATATCTTCCACCTCCGCACAAAGCACTTTGGCGCAACCCGGATCCTGCAGAAATTTCAAACGTGGTCCTTGTATAATAGTCGAGTCCTCGAACTAACGAGTCATCATTCTCATATCTCACGGAAAGAGCATCCAGTGTGTCACAAAATTGTGTATGGTGGTCTTTACAGTCATCACACAAAGCTTCACTTATTGGTTTGAAATCGGCCAATAATTTTTGGCACCCTTCATTTTTACAGTCAAACAATCGTAATGGGTTCGATTCGACTCTGGAAACACAAGTATCACAGAATTCATCTTTTTTACCTTGCGCCCAGCTTCTTAAATCATCTACATATGATGGCCTGCAATTTTCACAGCCAATACTATTTACCTGGACTGTCAAATCATCGGCACCCACAGCTTCAAATAATGAGGTTGCACACCGAACAACTTCTGCATCAAGTACCGGGCTGCTAGAGCCAATTGCTTCAACACCTACTTGATGAAATTGCCTGTATCTTCCAGCTTGTGGTCTGTCATAACGAAACATCGGTCCCATATAGTAGAACTTCACTGTACCAGGTTGTCTGGTTAAACCATTTTCCAAATAAGCTCTGACCACCGATGCGGTCGCTTCCGGCCTCAAGGAAAAGCTCTCCCCGCCTTTAGATTCAAACGTGTACATTTCCTTGTCCACAATATCAGTTCCAGAACCCACAGACCGCGTAAACAGACTTGTAGATTCAAACGACGGGGTTCTGATTTCTCCATACCCGAATCGTGCCAGAACTTCGCGCCATTTACTTTCACACCACTGCCAGCGCTCCATCTCCAGGAGCATCAGGTCCCGAGTCCCTTTTGGCTTTCTATACTTAATGCTCATCAATCACTCCTGCGCCTGGTTTGCGCCTATCACCACATTAAACTGTTCCGGCTCCATGCCTACCATCCTGAAATTATCTGGCAACTGAACCTGAGCTTGCAAATCATGCGTTCCAGGTTCAAGCCCAGTTAAAGAAATCAGAATTGAAATCTCATCAGGATCAAGCCCGGCCAACAGATCGACTGGACCCTCAATAACAATATCAACAACAGGAGGAGTCACAATTACATTCCCGTAATTCGCATCTTTCAACGCAACAATTGGAATATGGTTGAATGTCTTCTGCCCCAACGTTGAAATTTCTACTGAAATTACAGCAACCTCTGCATTGCATTGCAGCTCTTTGAATGGAATTTTCAGCCGCCGAGTTATCGGACCTGAACTGTTCAACCTTGCTAGATCAATCGGCTCAGTAGGAACAAAAAGCCCGTCAACCATCAGGCGCGATGGCCCTACTAAAGTCACGAACTCTGGTTCAACAGTCGGCTCATCAACAAACATTATGTTGGAATTGAGCAATCCGGTAAATTCAACTTCAACTCTTACTTCAACAGAATCTATCGTATCAGGGATCAGATTCAACCAAACTGGAGGCACTATTGTCAACTCGCTGAGTGGTGTATTTATGTCTGTGAATGATACTTGCTGTTGGACATTGGTACCCGGCACTAAATGAGAAACATCAACTGATGCAAAACCAAGATTCCTGCCAAAATACCTGTTGAGGAAAAAATCCAGCTTGCTGCCCGTAGCTCTCACTGAGATAACATCAGGCCACTGAGAACCTGCCAGAGTTAACCCATCATTCAGACCTGTCAGCTCCAATGGAATTGAAATATCTCTAATTGTTTTGTGCGTAGCAGCAACCTGTATCCATATAAACAACGACACAACAAGACAAAATATTTTCAGAGCCGTTTTATTCATTTATTTCCCACTCTCTGCAGGTAATTTTATTCTCTGCCCAATCATGATATTATCAGACTTCAACTTATTGATTTCCTTGATTTTGCTAGCAGTGGTTCCATGCCGCCTGGCGAGCTTCCATAATGAGTCACCTCTTTTGACTTTATAACGAAGCGACCACTCTGCCTTTGCAGGCTTAATTTCAGGAATCCCCAAGTAGCTCCTTATGCCGTCATTCAAAGCTTGTGCAATCTTCTTTTGTCCGTCGGTTGTTGACAAAATTGCTCTATCTCCAGAGTTGCTCAAAAAACCGGTCTCAATCAAAACTGATGGCATATCCAATGTTGAACGCAATACAACAAACCCCGCCTGTTTGACTCTCCTGACAGACAACACATTGGATCTGCGAATTGCTCCCATAATCTCGTCGGCAAAAATACTGGAAGTATTTACCATGTGTGTTTTCTTCATATCCATCAGAATTGACACCACATCATCATCTGATTTATTTCCAGGAGGCAATCCCAGAGAATCTGAAGCATTCTCAAAATCAGCCAGCTTGTGTGCCTCTTCATCAGTTGCCTTATCAAGCGACAAAATAAAAACTTCGGTTCCACTTAAAGATCTGCTCTTATGGGAATTGGCGTGAATGGATATGAACAGATCCCCTCCAACAGCCTCAGCTTTTTTATACCGTTTTGAAAGGCTCAAAAAATAATCTTTATCACGAGTCAATACTGCTTGCATGTTTTTCTGTTTATCAATTATTCGCTTCAGTTCGTGGGCAACCTTGAGAACAACATCCTTCTCCCTAATTCCGTTTTTTATGCAGCCAGGATCAATCCCGCCATGACCTGGATCAATTACTACCGTAATAATATTTTCATTTTTCTTTGGCTTAGTGATTTGTTTTTTGTCTGCAGAATATACATCGACAACAATTCGATGCGGTCTGTCTCCAGCTGCCTTAAGAGCAAAGTCTCTGAAAGACAATTCCCCAGTCAAATCAAGTACTACCTGTGCTTTGTTACTTAATGGGTTTCTCCTAATTCTGAATAAAACACCATCATTTACCGAAATAGTTTTATCACTTGAAAAAGAACCATCAATTACATCTATCGCAATTCTTTCAGGGTTGGTAAATCGAGTAACTTTATATTTACTGTCACTGGATAAATCCAGAACTACTCTGGTGTGGTCTGGAGCTGTGTAAAATCTAACTTTTTCAACTACTGGGGCAGCCGTAACTCCAGATGCATGAAATAGAGAAATCAGCAACACTGATACTATAAAAAAGCATCGAGGAGTATTGTATTTAAAAGCACGCAAAAAAACTGCCAGCATAGCTGCCTTTCTTAATCGAGAACCATAGCAAAAACCACAATATAGAAAGTACCACAGACAAGCTACAGTGCAACCTAGATTAACGGAAAACTAAGAAAAAAGCTGTTAATTAATTACGTACGATCCGGGGTTTACATATCTGCCATTCACAGCAACTTCATAATGAATATGCGGAGCAGTAGAGCGGCCGGTGTTTCCTGATTCAGCAATCACGTCACCACGCTTAACTTCTTGACCCTGCTTGACATTCCATTTTGACAAATGCGCATAAGTAGTAACCACACCATTGCCATGATCAATTCGGATTAATTTTCCAAAACCGCGATCATGCCGTACTGATTTTATTACACCATCTGCAGTAGCTAATACTGGAGTACCAGTGGGTACTGAATAATCCAGACCTCTGTGAAATTTCGATTTACCAGTAAATGGATCATTACGTCTTCCAAAACTAGAACTTAGCCAACCTGAATCAACTGGCCTGATTGCTGGAATATGGCCGCGTACCAACTCTCTGGCATCAAGAGTATCCAGAATAGCTTCAAAACCGCTGCGCTGAATTCTGGCCTGCCTAAGCAGCGTATCCAGACTCATATGCAATTGACTTGATGGAGATGCAGAAACTTCATGCTGCCTACCACCAACTCCAGCTTCCCGAACATTTTCATCCATCGGGTCAATCCCGGCAACAAGCGCCACTTGCTCCTGAACCATATACGAAGCTGAAATTGCATCTTTCAACATAACAACACGATCACCAAGAAACTTAAGTTCAGAAACCAGCCTGCTGTTCTCATGCTGAATAGCAGAACCACCAGGTAGCCAGCTGACTCCTTGAGTCAAACCGTAGAAATATAATCCTGAAGTTAAAAACAGGCAGAACAGCCCAAGTGCCACGTACGCAACCGTCGCAGATTTAATAGAAAAACGTTTTGTTACGCTTTCATCCTGAGGGATGTATAAAAAATTGTATTTTTTCTTTAACAAGTAAATTGCGCCCCGTTTAAAGTCATCTTCGGTTGCCAGATGACGACAAAGATACTCAAAACAGCCCAAAAGTCAATCTCATTACAACACAAGCATCTAAGAGTAATCTACAAGAGCAGACACTTCTACCTGCTGGCGCATTTTCTCCAACGATTTTTCTTTGATCTGCCTTATACGCTCACGAGTTAAACCAAGAGTCTTGCCAATTGCTTCCAGAGTCATTGCCTCATCATGGCCCAACCCGTAATACATAATTACAATATCTTTTTCACGAGGAGTAAGACAACTAAGGCTGCTTAAAATATCTTCCTTAAGAACTCTCTCCATAACGCCCTGGTCTGTAGTGGCATCATTATCATTAGTAATAGTTTCAAGTAACGGTCTTTCACTGTCCTGGGAACCGGTATCATCCAAAGGTACCATCGCTCCGCCCAGCTTTATTGCAATCCTGACATGATTAATATCAACTCCTGAATCCTTGGATAATTGTTCAGCATTAGGAGAATCAACACCACTACTTTCCAGCTTATTTCTGGATCTATTGATCTTCAGCAAAACTGCGGTCTGATTTTGTGGTAATCGAACCATCCTGCCACTATCAAGCAATGCCTGTAAAATCGATTGCCTTACCCACCACACAGCGTAAGAAATAAACTTGAATCCACGCTTCTCATCAAATCTGGTGGCAGCTTTCATAAGCCCCAGATTGCCTTCATTAATTAAATCCGAAAGTGATAATCCATGATACATATACTTTTTAGCTACCGTAACAACAAACCTGAGATTAGACTGCACAAGTAATTCCAGAGCTTCATTGTCTCCCTCTCTAATCTGTCTGGCGCATTCAGATTCTTGTTCACGAGTCAATAGCGCAAACTTGTTAATCTCCTTAAAATAGATATCCAAGGATCTTTCATGAGTCTGTGGTATGTGTGTTCCATTCATGCTTTCTCAACTTCCATGGGATTATCAGGCGTTAACCCGGTAAACCAACCTGTAAAACAGGTTAAAACATACGGTTACTGAGAACAGCAAAATTTAAGCAGGTAGTTTTTTGTCAGCTCCGGCAAAGCCAACTTAGTAGGGAATCTAAAACCGATTGTATCAGAAAGCACTATTCGCTGTCAACAGGTTTCTCATCAACTATCTCAACAACAATTTCTTCAACTTCATCTGACTCTATTTCACTATCAGCCGTTTTTATATCGGCAATTTCAGCTTGCTTGGATGCCATCTCTTTTTCAAGCTTGCGTACTTTTTCAACAAGTTCCAACAACACAGGATCTTCCAGAATGTCTGAACGATCGGACTCTATGCCATTATAGACAATATCACCTATTTCACTGAACTGACGTTCGATATCTCTGCTAATGCCAAAGATATCATACTTGCGAGCTCCAACCTTTGCGGCTACTCCAGTTTTGTCAGCGGCTACTCCATACCACTCAACCAAATTGCGTTTTACTTCATCAAAAAGTGACATTTTTTTCTGCTCCCTCAAGTTATTTAGAAAATCCTCTTGCCGTAATACGTTATTTCATATAATAAGTTCTAATTATGTACAATGAAAAAACTAAAACGTGCCTTTTTGTTGGGGACACTCACTTTCATCTGGTACCCGACAAAAAAGAAGAAATCAAAGTCAAACACTTCCTCAAATTTTTAGATATGAGTAAGCAAGTTGACGAGCTTATCCTCCTGGGAGACATTTTCGATTTCTGGTTTGATTACCCTCATTTCAGACTTCGTGGATATGATTCCATTCTTGAAAAACTGGATGAAGTCTGTGCTGCAGGAACAAAACTGAGATTCATAGGTGGCAATCACGACATCTGGGCAGCCGCCTATTTCCATAAAAGATACAGCACTCCTGAATCTGCAGAGGCACAAAACATCCATTTAGGTGATACAGTCATTCGCTTAATTCATGGCGATGGTTTATTGGGAAAAGATTTCCTGTACAGTGGTTTTCGCAAGATTGTCCGTACCAGGCTTGGAATTTTCCTGGCCAAATCACTACACCCTGAACTGCTCTACCTCTTTTCCAAGTGGCTTAGTGGCACTAGCCGCAAGGCTTCGCGCGATGAAATTCCGGAAATTGAGAGAAAGGCAGAAAAGAAGCTATCTTCCCTTGAAGGCGACTGGGACATCCTGCTTATGGGGCACATCCATCATCCAATGATAATTGAGAACCAGAAAAAGAAGCTGGTCTCACTTGGCAGCTGGATAGGATCAGAAAGTTACGGACTGTGGAAAGAGGGCCGGATCAGTCTGCATGATTTCGCAGATGACTCCGACCCTGTTTAATCTCTAGTATCGCATCTCAATTGAAAAGCGGTGTGAAGGATCTAAATCGTTAATCATATCTTCAAAAGCATAGCCAACTATCATTTGTCCTCTTGTAAACCCTGCGCCAGCGGTAAAACCTTGCGATTCATAATTAATCTTGGTCCCTGCTCTCAAAGCAAATACTGAAAATATTCTGTACTCAGCTCCAATATGTGCTTTTTCATTGCCATCGTTTGGAACGACTACATCGCCAGCAATAGTCATGCTACTGAGAACATCATATCCAAATCCAACTCTCAGTGCAGTTGGCAATCTATATGGTTCAGTATCCAGAGTTATATCTGATCCCATATTCGTCAACGATGCGCCAAACCATAAGCCATCAACAATGGCTTTATGTGCCAGAGAAAAATCAAAAGCAAATCCACTGCCACCATAAACATCAATTTCTTCATGCAGAAATTTAACAGTCAATCCAGCAGCCAGTGCATCTGTAATTGTCCTGGAATATGACAAACCAATCGCAACCTGATAAGGGTTAAAGCTGCCTTCCTGAATTCCCACAGATTCTTCTCCGTAACGGCCGATATCATCAGAATAAATACCAGAGAATATAAACCCAAAATTACCCAAAGAATTACGATGAGAAACCAACAGTGTTTCCTTATCAAAAAGTCCCAGCCAGCGCTGGTGCTGTAATAACAAGTCCGTCCCTGTTGCTTCAAATGCGGCTAATGCAGGATTCCAGAAAACTGCTGATGCTCCTGTTGCCGATGCAACACCTGCACCACCCATAGCCGTTTCTCTTGCTCCCACAGGCAAACGCAGTGAAAGAAACCCAGATTCACCTGGCTCACCAGCCTCAGCTTGTACAAACGGAAGCGCAACTACAACTAACATCAGCAATGCAATGAAAGATTCTTTACTTCGAAACATCTCTATTCCTCTCTTAAGTTGCTTTCTATCTGGCAACCGCTACAGATTTAACTAAAACCTTAGTGACATCACCATCGCTGGCAATAACACGACACACATACAACCCAGATGCGATATGGTCAACAACGAGTTCAACTTCCACTGGTTCAACACCAGATACATTTCGTACATCACTTCGAGCAACCTCTTCACCTTCGAGATTGTAAAGTACAGCCTGAAAGTCACACTCTCCCAATGATTCTGCTCTAACAAATAAAGTACCCGATGTTAATGGAGATGGATAGCAAACAACTGATTCCAGTTCAATTAATCCATCACCAGATTCGCCAGTTTCAACATTGAATCCACTTCTTGTTGGACTGCCTCCGGACATCGACCACTTACTAGTAAACCCATCAGTTCCTGTTAACCTGTAAAACATGAGCCTTGAAACAAGTTCCCCAATAGACTCTTCACCAATTGAAGCAGACAATCTATTTGTAGCACTTGCAACAACTAGTTCCAGTACAGAATCTGAATCTATATCTACAAGTATAGCAGTCCCCGCTGGAGTGCCAGCACCTGCCAGGGGCCAGCCATCAACCAGCCCACCATACTTATCGTACAAAAACAACCTGCCGTCACTGCTTGTAAACAATACAAATTCATTTCCAGCTAAATCAGTATAAACCAAGGGAGTTGGAGAATTATCGAAATCAGTTGCAGTTATTGCTGATCTTGGACGAGCTGGCCATCCAACCTGATAGTGACCGCTCTGACCTGTAGATGCAAAAACATCATTACTTGTGAAGAACAAACCAGGTGCAATAGAGGAGGCAACATCAACCCTGTTTTCCCAGAGAACAACTTCCTGGAGATTATCTTTAAAGACAGTTGCCAAAGCCCCTTGGTCAAGTGGAATAAACAGCTGCTCACTATTGCAATACATCTGGTAACCACAAACTTCTACTGGCAAATCAAGTATATGGCTTTCTTCGGGCCTGCAAATTAACACTGAGCTTCCGGCTTCCTCATCAGAAATCGGCAAAACAATGTAATCATCCCAAAGAACTGGTGGAACTCCGGTAACGACACCTGCCGGCATTATCAACGACCATAATCTTTCACCTTCGTGCCCAATTATCAATAACCGATATTCATCTAATAATTCCTGATACTCAACAACAACAATTGAACCAGTATCAGTTAGCATTGGAGGTAATGGGCAGTCATCCATTTCATATAAAAGTGTCCAAACACCTTCTCTATCAAAGGCAAATACACCCACATTTGATGACAATACAATCTCCGAGTATCCATCATTATTAAAATCACCCGCTGCTGGAGAGCCCGACCAAGCAACCTCTTCATCATTTACATCGTCAACAGTTACGGTGAAATATTCTGAGCCATCAGCATTGAATGCATACACAGTATTGCCAGCAGTAGTAATTATTTCAAGAGTCCCATTATTATCGAGATCTACCGCAAGCAGATGACAGCCAGACAAATCAATTCCTGGCATTTGTATATCACTTATTAATTCGATTGGAGAATCTGTACTGACAATTGAGCAATTAAACGTCATCGAATCAGCAAGTGCAGAAATATTGTCAATTACAATTCCAGTTCTAACTCCCCCAGCGGTATCTGTATTGGGAAGAGTTTCCGGCGTAAATGAGGAATAGTCTTCCTGACGGTAGCTATCATAGTCACCACCCAAAACATAGATTCCTCGCATGGCATCCAAGTCCTGAATCCCGTCAGCCTCTTCCAAGTCTACAGCTTTGCGCTGGGAATCTCCATTGAAAGCACTACTACCAGACTGAATAATATTGTTTATCACCCATTCATCGATATGCCAGATATAGATTCCACTGCCTGCACCCTTTACTCCTTCAGGTCTTCCAGTATTATCACTCATAAAGAAATCGAATTCACTGCCAACCAGTGTTTCTATTGAATCTTCAGTGGCATCAAAAAAACTGACTCCCCAGGTAGGGAGACCACCAGGCTCACTTACATCGTAAAAGTCGGGAATACCATTACTGTTTTTATCATCGCCAAATGAGAAAATGCCATTGTCATCAGGATCTTGCAATCGATATTCCAATAGAAAATATTCACTACTTGAAATCTCGACTCTAGCACAGGTATTAACCCCTGGATGCTCTGCTGGAAATAGATAAAAGAGCTCTTCAACTTGATTTGGGAGAACAGTGTAAGGTTCAAGCCAGCCCATAAGAACTTTATTGTAAGCACACGGATGAGAAGGAATCAAACCACCACCTAAAAACAATCCATATCCCATTAGACCAAAATTGCCAATCCCAGCACTGTCGGGACTTCCTCCAGGAGTTGGGTCAAATAGGGGCAGCATTCCCAATCTTTGTCCAACCACAAAGCAATAAACGCCAAGTGACCCTGTTGGACCACCATAAGGATGATCAAAATCCTGGAATTCATATTCAGGCAAAACTAAAACCTTGTTAACGATTGCATCGTCAGCTGTTTCAATCCAAGGTTGAGTTAAAATTGTGTCATCATAAGCTTCTTCAAAATCAGCTTCACCAAGATAGCTACTATGAATCTGCTCCGGTGAATCACCATTAACATCGGTCTCTTCACCAGCGTCGGCATGCACCAGAATTACCGTATCGTAATTTGAAAAATCTACATATTGATCCAGGATCTCAACTGTATGCTGTACTAGAAGGAATCGTTGTTCCCCTTCATCAGGATGATTGCCATACCACCCCATGTCATTTGGTAGAGTTGCTACAGTCCCGCAGACATCATAATCGAGAGTAAATTGGCTTCCACTTACTTCATCAAAATATGTCGCAACATTAGCAAATTGGTTTCCATAGTATAAAGAGTCATGAGCAGTATAATAAAAATCACCATAAGGGTTTAGCAGAAGGTCCTGATCCATTTCATCCCATTGACCATAAAATTTATAGTCTTGAAAATCACATATCAGAATAATTGCATGAAGAGAATCAGGAGCACTACGTCCATTCAATCTCTGATGTTGGACAACTGAAGGTTTACTCTGCCAAAGTTTTTTACCAATATCAACTTTTGCAGAAAGTTCAGCTCTATCTACTGAATTATTTAAAAGATCGCCAGGGCTGACAATCTGAGCTGATATTACAGGCTTAACCATAACAGCCAACAAAATTACATGTACCGATAAAGTGAGGAACTTCCTCAACATGGTGTAGCCTTCCAAAAAAAAACTGTGTCACGACAGAATGGGAATTATAGGCCTGTAGGCTAATGTCGTCAATTAAATGGCTTCAGGGCCAGATATCCAGATTGCACCCCTGAGTTGCAATCTAGAATCCGACCCATCTGCCTCATTCGTTGGTAACTAACCGGCCAACCTGCTTTAACTGAAATCTCAGGCGCCAACCTTTTCAAGATTCCTGCTTCCACTTGCCACCCGGCCACAATGGGGGGAAAGTTATACCAACGACAGGCACACCTTATCGGCGTGACCTGCTTCCAGTCCGGCTCCCACTGTCGCTGGATTTACCCGACGACTTACTGTGAGATGAGCTCCCGGACCTACTGGAACTGTTATTTTTTACAGAGCTGGACTTACTTCTTGAAGTATTAGAACTGCTCTTTTTTACAGTGCTAGATTTACTTCTTGAAGTATTGGAACTGCTCTTTTTTACTGTGCTATCCGAAGACTTTTTCGGTTTACTGCTACTCTTGACAGTTGAACTGCGAGTAGTTGACGTTTTTGGTCTCGCTTTAGGTTTTTGCTTAGTGCTATTGCCAGTCCAAATCCTGTCCCCGCGTGTTCTGGGCTCTAAAGGTTTAACAACAGGCCTTTCACTGTTTCTGGTACCAGAGTCAGGTCGAATGTAGCGTTGATCGGTATTATTGTTAGTACGAATTCCGCCACTATTTCCACGAATTTTTACTGAGGATCCAGTTGTAGTTTGAATTCTATCTGGAACTCTGATTCCAGGTGTTGAAGCTGGACTGTTTTGGCTTCGTACAATTGGCGTATAGGAATGGAGGCTACGCCCAGTATTTTTGTATCCCAGTTTTGTGCCTCTGGTCTGTTCAGTTTTAGATTGAGCCAATTTGCGCTCCATCTTATCTTTCATTGTTTTAGATGGGCGCCCATCTTTCATCATTTTCTTCGGTATTCTACTCAGCCTATCTGCACTAGTTTTGCTGTATCTTGTAGATTTGCTAATTGGCCGATAACGTCTGTCCGCTTCTTTATATCGGACATAAGCTCCGCCATTCCAGTATGGAGAATAGTTCCATGCGTAATAATCCCAACCCCAGGCATAACCAGACGATGGCCAGTAATACCAAGGATTGTACCAATAGTTAACCCATGGTCTTGATGTCCAAGGATCGACATAATAATAAACTGGATAGTAATAAGCTGGATAGAATCCATAGCTGACATACCAATCATTATCCCAACCATAATCGTAATGAACGTTAATATGGCAATTGTCTCTATATGGGTGGTATTGGTTCACATCATGACACTGAGTACATAGGTATCTAGGGTGCTCTACTTCCCTGCCCACATAGTAACTTGTATAATTTGTTACTATGTAATCTTCAGGATCTTCAAGACCAGTTACAGCAAAGTTGACCTCATTGATTGCCAAAAATGGATCGCCAGCGACATAATAATCCCACTGGACATCCAGATTTTCATGATGAAAATCGACTTGGAGCTCTCGCAAATCAAAAGGATAAGCGGACAGAATTGCCTCAATATACTCTACACCATTTTCGCTACCAGCCCTGATTCTGGGAGCTCCCGGTGCAGGAAGATTATAGGTATGTCCTGAATAAGTAGAACCATCATCGAACCTGCTTCGAGGCCATAATATTGTAACCTCGCCCTCGCTGTCTATCCTATAGACGACAACATAGGCATCTTGATTAGTTTCAAAATGAGCTCTTACACTTTCACCTTTGCTGTAAACATCATCCTGTTCGTCGTGCCAGATATTTACACGCATTGAAACATCTGAATATCCACTCCATGCATTCTCAGCAAGCAGAGTAGCTGAACAAACAGCAAGTAGTACAATTACCAACAAGGCCATCAACCCGTAATAAGTACCGGTTTGAGTATTGCTTGTTGCATTAACCTGTTTCATGAGACACCTCCTAAGTTGAGTCGGTTAAAACCGAACAACATCTGTTTTCCTGTTTTCAGAATTTTGACTACCAGGTGTTGATAATTCTGGATTATTTGGATCAACCTGATAAGCCCAATCGATTTCGACGTACGATGATGTAATGTCGTACACCCAGAATTTAGCATAATGAAGTTCCATTGTTAGTGGCTCAACAATTCTTAATATGTATGAATGACCTTCTATTAATTCACAAACTCCAGTATTGGAGTACCCATCCGATGGGGCCCAATCGACCCACAATAAATCTATTAAACCATAATCCTGAATCAGGACACCAGGCCTTGCTACATGTACAAATGGAATATTTTCATCATATTCTACGAAAATATCAGCAAACTGAGAGTCCCAATCAATTACATTCCCACCTAGAGAGCTGAAGTCATAACCATCCAGGTTGAACATCTGGACTTCAATACCTTCTGGTCGAGGCGTATCGCCTACCAGTTCAAAACTCAAAGCACTCTGGTTTCCAGCAGCATCAAATGCAGAGACTGCGTAATAATAAGTCTCTCCATTTGTTACATCATAATCATCAAACCAGTGTACCAATGAACTGCTGTCATAGTTTTCATCCCATGCAACTTCAGCAATAAGACAATACGGACCAACTTCTGGAGAATCTCCAGGCAACTCAGGGCAGAATCGATAAATGATATAGCCAATAAGATCATCAACCTCATCATAATAGATATCATTCCAGTAGACTGTTACTACCTGATTGCCAGTTACACTAAAAACACCATTTGGGACCGCAGGTGGAGTTACATCAACAGCAACAACTTCTTCCTCACAACCAGAGATTGTCGCAAGCAGCATAATAAACAATGCAGCAACGGCTATAACTGATTTCAAAGAGATTAATTTTGTATTCATGGGCATCCTCCAGTTCAAAAGTCTACTCACATAATTGCATCTATTGTGCCACCTGTATTTATTGACATCTAAATTTATGCAAGAATTCAGATTATTTGGCTATCTACTTGATTTTATTGTAGTTACACATGTTAGGCAGGCATTTATTTACAAAGCATCAAATTATTAATCAGTTGATTAGGAGTCAATAATGTCTACAACTATAGTATTTTGTCCTCTGGATTGGACACTTTTACACAAAAACAAAGAGCTGACAACCCAAGGGTTACGGTTGATGTCTCGCCAAACATCAATACCAGCCAGCTCTTTAATAAATTTGTTAACGATCTGGGATTAAGATTCGTAAGCCTCTGCCTGTGCCAATCCTTGTACAACCAAACCCCACATCTGAGTAGTACTTCAAATAAACTGGCTCAGGAAAAGCGCTTCATCTTCGCCGGTTGATGTTTAAATAAACCCCAACCCCAAATTCGTTATTTTGCAGTCTCAGTTGTTCCCTACAACCCACTACATAACAGACTACTGTGCAGGTAATATGCCAAGTAACAACATATCGACTAATAGAATAAAGTGTTTGATCGCAAGAGGTTAGCGGGTATATGAATATTGTGAAATGCTACTACATCCGCACAGGTATAAATATTATTTATACAATAAGTGAAGTTGAACCTATCATGCAGTAACAAAGGCAGTTACGCCTATTAACTTTATTAACAATTGCTCAGAAGGATTTAACAAAAATTTATACTATCTGCGTATCAATCCATATAATCTGATTTTTTTCAATAGATTAGGGTAGCTAATACCCAAAATTCGTGACGCTTGAGACTTATTGCCACCAGTTCGTTTTAAAGCTCTGGAAATTTCACGACATTCAACCTCGCCTAAAGTCTCACGTAAAGGTGTAATCAAATCTCCATCAACAATGCCACGACCACTCTCTGCCACATTTGCTGGCAGATATTCTTGATGAAGAGTGTCACCAGATCGCATCAGAACCATAGCTCTTTTGATACATTTTTCGAGTTCACGAACATTCCCTGGCCATCCATAAGAGACCAAAGCATCCATAAATGAGGGTGTGTAACCAGGAACATCAACTTGTGTTTCCCTGGCAAAACGAGTTATAAAATGATGAGCTAACAGCCTTATGTCTTTATGCCTATCACGTAAAGGTGGAATATGTAGAGGGAAATCAGAAATCCTATAGTAGAGATCCTCCAGGAAAAAAGCACTCTCTGCTTGCTGCTTCAAGTCTCCCTTGCTTGCGCAAATAATTCTGACATCGATGGTTTTTTCCGTATTGGAACCAATTTGTCGTACCCTGTGCCCATCCAGAAACTGTAGAAGTTTACCTTGCATTGAAACTGGAAGCTTGTTGATCTCATCCAGAAAAATAGTTCCACCTTCAGCTTCAGCCAGAAGACCCTTTTTGTCACTTGATGCCCCAGTGAAGCTTCCCTTTATGTGCCCAAAGAGTTCACTCTCAATCAGTGATTCAGGAATTGCTGCACAATTAATAGACATAAATTTATTATTACTACGATTACTTAAAGCATGAATAGCATATGCAATAAGTCCTTTACCTGTGCCTGTCTCACCTTGAAGCAAAACCGTCAAATCACTATCTGCAACTTTTTGAGCTAATCCCAGCAACTCAAGCATCTTCTCGTCACCAGTAATAACATTTTCAAAGCTGTCTATTCCATCAACAGGTTTCGGTACAAACCCGGAATCGACACTACCATTTGTGCGTTCCTGCAGAAACAAACCTAAAAATCCCATATAGGCATTAATAAACTCAAGTGAAGAGCTTCTAAATTGGCTATCTCCAGCATCTGTTTGTTTCATGGCAAGAAATAACAGACCCTTGAAATTGCCTCGAGAGGAAACTGGTACAAATGTGCAACTTGAGAAGCCAGCCATCATATCTTTAACTGGAGTTCCTGAAAAATCGTGGCTACTTACAGAAGAAAGCAACAGAGATGAGTTGTTATCATAATTACAGCTTTCTTTGTACCAGGACGACAAATTAGAAGCTTGGTTGCCAGGCAATCCTTCACTGGCAGCTGTTTTTAGAATTGTCCCTTTGGCATCGGGAATATCAATTGCAATAAACCCTACACTTGCCCCGCTACGTTCAATACAAGCATTCAGAACCGATGATAAATTACCAGCTACTGCACCATCACCCTTGAACATTGCCGTAATATTGTCACCCAATAAACCAAAAGATTCTCCAGGCTTTAATGAGGAGGACATCATCCTGCTCTCAATCCGGCCACGTAAATCTGCAATCGACAAAGTTGAAGCATTTTCGCCTGTAGCTGTTATGATTCTCTCAAGTTCAGCGACCGCCAAAAGAGCCTCATCATATTCCTCAAGCTTGAGCTGGATTTCAGCCATGTCATGCTGTAGTTCAATGTATAACTTCTCGTCATGTGAAGTATCATAGTCAGCCATCAGCTTTACCAAATGACTACGCATCAGTTTCAGTAGTTCCGGCTTGGAATTTTCGATCCTATGCCGAATAAAAGTATTGAGTGATCTACATGCTTCAATAGGCAAGTTCTGATCAATAAATATATCTATGGAAGCAATAAAGCCTTTGTCAGCGTCATCAAAATTTCCATTTGCTGAATTGGCAATACCTAAAGATCTGTTACAAAAACCAATTTCATAATCTTCGCCACAAGAGCTACAAACAGCCAACGCGGCGTTTGCAGCCTCAATTGCCCTGTCCCAATCTTTGGCAAGTATATGAGCATCTGCACATCGGCGAAGTAGCTCGCCCTCAAGATCAGTTACTGTTCCAACGGATTGTGCCCTATCAAGCCCAAGACCAAAGCTGTAAAGAGCAGCATCTATTTCACCACGAGCTAGTAAAATATCTCCTAGATATTCATCAGCAATTGTTACTTCACGCCTGAAACCAGCTTGTTCTGAAAGCAGTTTCCCTTCTATTACTAATTCTTCAGCCCGGAGCAAGTGACCTTCCTGGAGTTCTAAATATCCAAGAGCTAGACAATTTTTTGCCTGGCGAGAAGCATCACCAAGGCTTTTGGCTAACCTTAAACTATTCCCAAGGCTCAATCTTGCTTCTGAAAAATTGCCTACTTTTCTTTGGATAATCCCCATATTCAGTTGGAATCTTGAAAGCAAATGAGAAGCACCATGATGCTCGGCAGTTGCAATAGCCTGCTTCTGAAGTTGAATCGCTTTATCCCAGTTACAAGCATTCTTCTGTATCAAAGCTATATTATTTTGTGAGATTGCTATGCCTATATCATCTCCAACCCTACGGAAGGTAGATGCAGCATCGTAATAGAATTCTTCAGCTTTAGCCAGCCGACCAAGCCTGTGGTGACAAACTCCCATTGTCATCTGTAAATTAGCAACATCCACATGATTATCTGAAACAGCCAAAATTGCAAATGCATGCTTGGATATTTTCAAAGCATCAACATAGCTGCCACGTTGTATAAACAAGGAAGCTCTTCTGCCTAGCAGTAACGCATGTTCCTGTTCAGATAAATCCTCTTCACTATCAGACAGAAGCTGAAAAGCCTGCTCTATAAGTGATGATGCAAGAGTTAAGTCACCAATTCGCAGTGTCGAATCAATGGCTTTACAAAATACTGATAAACTAAGAGAAGGTGCCAAGTTACCACAATAGTCAGAATCAAGGAGTTTTGAGTAATATTCCAACGCTGAAGTATATGCAGAGGCCTCGAAGTGTAAGTCGCCGACATCAATCAACCTTGTAGCGTCATCTACATGAGCTTTGTCATGCTCAGAGTTGCTATTATTTCCATACCGACTAACCATAACAATTGTCCCCTGGCGACTGGGTGGCAATTAAGAATTGACTACGGTGCTACCTGGCATACTGTCAGAAAAACAGTACTACCGTCCTCGCTGTATCTATCAGTATATCAACAATAGCGTCAATGCCTGTTGTATCACCGATAATTCCCTCTTCCTCATCAGGACCTGGGTCGGGAATAAATTTTTCCCCAGTAATTGCGTCATCAGGGTCCCCTGTCGAAATAAATTCGCCAGCCCCTTCTGAGCCAGGAGGAGTTAAAACTCCCTCTTGGAACAATGGATCATCCGCAATAACAGGAGAAATCAACGAAGTGGACAGTAGTGCACAAGCTAGTAGCAGAGTAAGAATGTAATGATCTTTTTTCATCTTTTTACTTCCAGTTTGGCATATAATTAAGAAGCGCATCCACATAAAATAGTGAATGGCTAGTCAATTAAGTTGTATATATCTTACGTTTTTTCTCTCTAGGTGTCAAATGGACACTAAGTAGAAGGCTCAGTATCTAATGCATATTTGTTAATTTTCTTATACAAATTACTTCGCTGCATTCCAAGTTTTTCTGCTGTTTTACTGATATTATAGCGATTTTCCTTCAGTTTATGCTGTAAATACAAAGCTTCTGAACGATCCTTGAACTCTAAAAATTCTTCACAGTTCATGAATTCAGAAAGAGTTGAATCTTCCTTTTCTGAAGTACTGGTCAGCAACGGTATATCCTTCAAGTCTATTGTTGTTCCCGATGTAAGTATCAGTAATCTTTCAACAAGATTGCGAAGTTCTCTCACATTCCCTGGCCAATTATGCAACTCAAGAAACTGATATGCCTCCATAGTAAATTCCTTAGCATGGACTTTCATATTTTGCGAAATCAACTTCATGAAGTAATCCAGAAGCAACCTGACATCACCTTCCCTGTTGCGAAGAGGCGGCAGATGAACTGCCAAGACATTTAGCCTGAAAAATAAATCTTGTCGAAATCCTGTTTCAGGATCTGATAAATCTCTATTTGTAGCGGCAATAATCCGCACATCTACATGTCTGACCTCATTGCTTCCGACACGCTCAAATTTACTCTCTTCAACAGCCTTCAAAACCTTGGCCTGCGCCTCAGGGCTCATATCTCCAATTTCATCCAGGAAAAGAGTACCTCCATCAGCTTGCTCGAATTTTCCAACTCGCATTTTTTCAGCGCCAGTAAAACTTCCTTTTTCATGGCCAAACAATTCGCTTTCTACAAGTTCCGATGGAATTGCAGCACAGTTTACCTCGACAAGCGGATTTGAGTGACGATTACTACCGGCATGAATTGCTTTTACGACAAGCTCTTTGCCTGTCCCATTTTCACCTGTAATAAGAACCGTTGCATCTGTAGGTGCTACCTGGTCGATAAATTTATGCACATCTTGCATTAACGAACATTGACCAATAAGAGGAGCATTGTAACCGGTTCCATCGCGTAATCTATTTCTGTCTTCTTGAATTTGTGTGAATTCAATTCCATTTTTCAGCGTCAATAGCAACCGGGATCGATCCAATGGTTTTTCAAGAAAATCGTAAGCCCCCATTTTCACAGCTTCTACAGCAGTGTCTATGTCTCCATGCCCAGAAATTACAATTACCGGCATTTCATATTCAAGTTCATTGAATTTAGATAGAACTTCAAAACCATCCATACCAGGCATCTTTATATCCAGGAATACAGCATCAACCTGATTTTCTGCCATCACAGATAAAGCTGAAGGTCCATCACCAGCAGTCAAAACATTATATTTTTCGTAAGTTAGTATCTGCTCAAAAGTTGAACGAATAGCTGCTTCGTCATCTATTATTAAAACGGTTTTCACAACATTCTCCTAGAAAACTTGCTCCGAGTGTAACAATCGGTTATGACTTACCTGTCCAACTTTCACTGTAACTGACTCCATGTCAAGACCAGAACGGCATTATTGATGAAACAACTAATTAGAGATATACCAATCCAATCCATTCCTGAACTTGTTGCAACAATGAATCAACCTAAATTCAGAGGCAAACAGCTTCAACAATGGTTATGCGGAAAAGGTGCCCTCGAATGGGACCAGATGTCAAATATACCTGCCTCTCTACGTAACAAACTTGCTGACAAATTTGCACTCTCTGGGCTCAGCATTGCCGAACAACAATTATCTTCTGATGGAACCAGGAAATTCCTGTTTATGCTTAGAGATGAGCAAACAATCGAGAGTGTCATTATTCCTATGGATAAGCATTACACTTTTTGTGTGTCCTCACAGGTTGGGTGTGCAATGGGCTGCTCTTTTTGTGCAACATCCCGTGGTGGGCTTGTGCGAAATCTAACTAGCGCTGAAATCGTTGAACAAGTAATCCATTTGCAAAAACATATTTCAGATGACAAACCGAAAAGCTGGAACATTGTCTTTATGGGTATGGGCGAACCTCTGGATAATTGGGATAATGTAGCTGCTGCTATTGATACTTTTGTCGATAATCAGGGATTTGATATCTCACCCCGTCGGATTACCATTTCCACATCGGGACATATTGCAGGTCTAAATAAAATGCTGCGCAGTGAACACGGAGTTGGGCTCACTGTGTCGGTTAACAGTTGTGATGATATCGTGCGAAAGAAACTCATGCCTATCCCTGGCCGAACACCGCTTCCTGAAATTCTTGATGCAGCTGAAGAATATTCCAAACGACTTTTTGGTGGAGTAACAATAGCTTATGTTTTGCTTGCGGGAATTAACGATAGCAAATCTGATGCTAAAGTGCTTGCTAGCCTAGTCAGAGACAGGCCCTTCAAGGTCAACCTGATCCCACTTAATGCAATCAATGATAAACAAAAAAAACCGCAGGATGATGAGATCCTGCAGTTTCAAAAAGCGTTGGCTTCACATGGTGTCAGAGCATTCGTCAGATCCAGCAGTGGTGAAGATATAGATGCGGCTTGTGGACAGTTGCGAAACAAGCACAAATAGGAACTACACTAAATCGGATAGTGTAGTTTCACTCAATGCTTTTTCCAGAGAATTTTGTGCTTTCTGCCACACTTTACTCATAGCACAATCCCCTGACCTATTGCATGGGTCAATTTTTCGCATGCAATGGTTAAGAGCAATCCCACCCTCACAAATATCTACAATCTCAAAAAGTGTTATTTTAGAAGGATCTTTTCCAAGAGAAAATCCACCTTTAACACCACGATGTGATTTAACGATATTCTTCTGTGTAAGTGATTGAAAGATCTTAGCTAAAAATGCTTCCGATACCTGGCATGCATCAGCTAGTTCTTTAAGTCTGACAGGAGAATTCTCATCCCGTCCGACCAATTCCATCAATCCCCTTATTGCGTATTCAGTTTGTCTAGTTATCTGTAGCATTAGTTTACTTCCATTTCCTAAAGTGAATCTACTGAATCAGGACAAAGATGAGCATTGAAGTCCTGTTGTCAAATTCTCACATCACATTGATCGTCTATATTGACCACCAACCTCATAAAGAGTATTAGTTATTTCGCCCATAGAACAATGCTTTACAGTATTCATCAATTCAACGAATACATTCTCACCCTTCAGTACTGCGTTTCGTAATGCAATCAAAGATTCGGATGATTTGTCACTATGATTCGATCTAAACTCTGCCAGATCTAACAGGCGCTGACTCTTCTCCTGGTTGTCACAACGAGCTAAATGAATATCGTTGCTATCTGCTTGGGATGCATTGGTGCTTAGATATGTATTCACTCCGATAATTGGTAATTCACCAGAATGTTTTTTATGCTCATAAAGAAGGCTTTCTTCCTGAATCTTACCACGTTGGTATTGAGTTTCCATAGCACCGGGGACACCGCCACGCCGGGAGATATTTTCAAACTCAATAAGTACAGCTTCTTCAACAAGCTCTGTCATCTCATCAATAAATGCTGAACCTTGCAATGGGTTTTGGTTTTTAGCCCAGCCAAGCTCGCGATTGATAATCATTTGAATTGCCATTGCTCGGCGGACTGACTCTTCACTTGGCGTGGTGATAGCTTCATCGTAAGAGTTTGTATGCAGCGAATTGCAATTATCATATATTGCCATCAATGCCTGTAAGGTTGTGCGGATATCATTGAAGTCAATTTCCTGCGCATGCAAGGATCGACCTGAAGTCTGAATGTGATACTTAAGCTTTTGTGAACGCTGGTTGGCACCATACTTATCACGCATTGCAACCGACCATATTCGACGCGCAACTCTGCCAATTACAGTGTATTCCGGGTCAAGTCCATTGCTGAAAAAGAAAGATAAGTTTGGTGCGAAGTCATTGATATCCATACCTCTGCTTAAGTAATACTCCACATAAGTAAAACCGTTGGCCAAGGTAAATGCCAACTGACTGATAGGGTTGGCTCCAGCTTCTGCAATATGGTAACCACTGATAGATACGGAATAATAATTACGTACTTCACAGTCTATAAAATATTGCTGCACATCACCCATAAGCTTCATAGCAAATTCAGTTGAAAAAATGCAGGTGTTTTGAGCCTGATCTTCTTTTAAAATATCAGCCTGAACTGTACCTCTGATATTGGAAAGCGTTTGTTTTCTAACTTCAGCAATTTCATCTTTGTTCAACTCCCGGCCAAGTTCATCCTGTTTTTTCTGAAGCTGCTGATCGATTGCAACATTGAAATACATTGCCAACATAATTGGAGCAGGGCCATTGATGGTCATTGAAACACTGGTGTTTGGATGGCATAAATCAAAGCCATCGTAAAGAGTTCTTACATCGTCAATAGTACAAATTGAAACCCCACCCTCACCAATCTTGCCAAAAATATCCGGACGCTCTTCAGGATCTTCGCCGTAAAGAGTCAGACTGTCATAAGCTGTAGAAAGCCTTTTTGCATCATCATCTTTGCTGAGATAATGAAATCGCCGGTTTGTTCTTTCTGGAGATCCTTCGCCAGCAAACTGGCGCTTTGGTTCTTCATCAGTTCTCTTGAAAGGGAATACTCCAGCGGTAAATGGGAAGCGCCCGGGAGCACCTTCCAGCCTTGAGTAGATCAAACGATCACCGGGATCTGTAAAAGTAGGGAAAGCAACCCGAGGAATGCGTGTTCCCGAAAGAGAAGTTGTTGCAGTATCAAATGTCAGTTCTCTGGTTCTTACTTTAACATGAACTTCATCTTCTGAGTAACTACCTATCAAATCATCCCACTGTTGGAGTTCCTTTAGCAAACCATCTACATTGGAGTCAGCTAGCTGTTGTGAAATTTCATTATTTTCAGGAATTTGCTTTTGAACAATTTGCAAAGCAGCATGCTTTCTAAGCAGTTCGGCATCAAGATAAACTTGTTGTTTATATGTTCTGAGCAAAGAAGCTATATCACCAAGGTAATTTATTTTTCCAGCAGGAATTATTGCTGCCTGACCCGATGTAGTTTTGGGTATCTCAATTTGTTCAGTATTAAATAGAGCATTATTCAACCAACTGAATAGAGAGTTAATTCCATCATCGTTGAATCGGCTCGCAATTGTACCAAATATAGGCAGATTCTGATCTTCAGTTTCAAAACTGTTTCTGCTGCGTCGCCATTGTTTCTTCACATCGCGCAAGGCATCTTCACTACCAGTTCGATCAAACTTGTTTACAACAACTGCGTTTGCATAATCAATCATGTCGATTTTTTCAAGCTGAGTAGCAGCCCCGAACTCACTAGTCATAACATATACCGAGAGATCACTGATATCTGCCACAGCAGAGTCTCCCTGTCCGATGCCACTTGTTTCAACAATTACCAAATCAAAACCAGCAGAACGAACTAAAGGCAGGCAATCTGAAAGAGCTTTACTCAACTCGCCTTGTGCACCACGCGTACCAAAACTACGCATAAAACATCTGTCACCATAAACTGCATTCATTCTAATTCGATCACCAAGTAAGGCTCCACCAGTTTGTCTTTTACTGGGATCAACTGCTAGTAAAGCAATTTTTGAATCTGGTGAACTTGCAAGGAATCTTCTGATTAATTCATCAGTTAGTGAGCTTTTTCCGGCTCCGCCTGTTCCAGTAATGCCAAGTACCGGAGGCAAATTATTGTACTCTGAGTCAGGTATTTCACTAACTCCGTTTTCAACATTTGAAAGTTCCATAGCAAGACTAAAGTTCTCGGCAACAAAGGCTGGTTCTTGTTCATTAACCTTATTTCTCTGCCCCTGGCGAGCATGCGCCCTCTTATTCATATCATCAATTATGCCCTGAAGGCCTAATTCGCGACCATCATCAGGAGAATATATTTTATCGATTCCATCATCTTCAAGAGCTTTGATTTCATCCGGAATAATGACGCCACCGCCACCACCGAATATGGCTATGTGCTGTAAGCCCCTCTTGTCCAATTCCGACCTGAGGAATCGGAAAAACTCATTGTGCCCACCCTGGTAACTACTGATTGCAATTGCATCGGCATCTTCTTGTAATGCTGCACGAACAATGTCGGGTACTGATCTATTGTGCCCCAGATGGATAACTTCGTTTCCAGATTTCTGAAGAAGCCTGCGAATGATATTTATCGATGCGTCATGGCCATCGAATAATGAAGCAGCTGTAACAAATCTTAGCGGTGTTGTCTGAGCGGTGGACATGCAGCCTCCAGAGTGCTGTATAAAGTTTCTATTTTCATTTGCCACTATAACAGCCTGATAGTTGCAAAGTCCAGCAGATGGTTGTCAATTTATGTAATGAACCGTTGACATTTACTGCAAAATGCTGTTAGAAATGGAAGAGATACGCAGTGATAATTCTTTCTTTCAGGAGCACATCATGTCAATCGAAACAATTCCTCAGTTATTTTATAGTGCTATTCGTGAACATAACAGACCAGATATGTTTATGTATAAAGGTGATGACGGGCAATATGTTGATGTCTCCAGTGATGAGATGCTACGAAATGTAAGAGCAATCCGACTTGCTCTTAAATCATTTGGAATAGAAAATGGTGGCAAAGTTGCGATTCTATCCGAGAACTGTCTCCAATGGGCAATAAGTGATTTAGCTATTCTGTCTCTTGGCGCTGCTGACATACCAATATATCCAACTGTTCTGGAAGATACTGTTGAATATATTTTGAATGATTGTGAACCAACTGCAATTTTCGTATCTACAGCTGAGCAGGCTCAAAAAGTACATAGCATTCGACATAATCTACCATTCTTGAAAGACGTATTTTCATTCGAACATGTAGATTTACCCGACATCATGACTTTTGATAGATTACTTGAAATCGGTAATACAATTGCATCCGAACAGCCACAAGAACCAACTGATGATATCGGTCCTGCCCAAAAAGATGACCTTTGTAGCATAATTTATACAAGTGGTACGACCGGTGACCCAAAAGGCGTAATGCTCTCACATTGGAACTTTGTCTGCAATGTGCTGATGGTAGACCAAGAAGTCGATTTCCACACAATGGACAAGGGTCTTTCATTCCTACCACTGTCTCATGTGCTGGAAAGAATGGGAGGATTCTACACACTGATGTATGAAGGTGTAGGTATAGCTTATGCTGAAAGTGTGGAAACTGTTGCTGCAGATATGGAGATTATAAAACCATCAATCATGGTAAGTGTTCCTCGCCTGTACGAAAAAATCTTTGATAAAGTCAATGCAAAGGCTATGGCTGGCAGCCCAATCAAACGCAATATTTTCCTTTGGGCAAAAGCAAAAGGCCAGGAATGGGGCGAAAAAAAGCGAAATGGCGAAGCGATTCCGTGGTGTCTTGGATTAAAGTACAAGATTGCAGATAAGTTGGTCTTCTCAAAACTGCGTGAAAAGACAGGTGGAAATCTTCAGCTGTTCATCTCTGGTGGTGCTCCCCTGTCTCCACATATTCATGAATTTTTCTATGCTGCGGGACTGATTGTACTCGAAGGTTATGGATTAACTGAGACTTCTCCTGTTGTTTCCTGCAACACTCTTGAAAAATTACGAATTGGCAGCATTGGCAAATCTATGAGCAACACTGAAATCAAGATTGCCGATGATGGAGAAATATTGATCAGAGGCCCACAAGTGATGCTCGGCTATTACAACAATCCGGAAGCAACCAGAGAAGTTATATCTGAAGATGGCTGGTTTGCAAGTGGTGACATCGGTAAATTTGACGATGATGATTACCTCTACATTACCGATCGGAAAAAAGATATCATCATCACTGCTAGTGGTAAAAATATCGCTCCTCAACCTATCGAGAACCTGTTCAAGAAGAACAAGTTTATCTCACAGATTGTTGTAATCGGTGACCGTAAACCTTACCTGACAGCTCTGATTGTGCCAAACTTTGAAAACCTTGAAGTGTGGGCAGAAAGCAAAAGCCTAAAGTGGAACAACTTCACTGAACTAGTTGAGCTACCAGAAATAATTGATAAAATTCAACGTGGTGCTGACAGGCACAATTCTCAACTACCATCGTTCAACACTATTAAAAACTTCAGATTGATGACCGATGAGTTCACTCTGGAAAATGACGAGCTAACTCCTACTCTGAAGGTGAAACGTAGAGTTATTCAGGAAAAATACAGTGCATTGATTGATGCACTTTATGAGTAATGAATAGAGAAGCCAATTATCTCCTACGCCCGGTAGTCTGTACCGCCATTGGCATGGTTGGTAATATTTTGCTGACTATAGCAAAATTAGCCATCGGATTTTTAAGCGGCTCTGCCTCTTTGATTGCGGATGGCTTTCACTCTTTTTCTGACTTGGCTGGTGATGTCGGAGTAATGATTGCTCTGAAAGCCAGCAGCCGCCCACCCGACAGAGATCACCCATACGGGCATCACAACTACGAGACTCTGGGTGGAATGGCCGCTGCATTGCTATTGCTCGGTACTGGGTTTTTTCTGGCTAGAGATGCAGTCGTTAATTTTATCCATCATGAATATCATACTCCCAGCTGGCTTGCTTTTTATGCGGCAATTGGCTCAGTGATTGTTAAAGAATCTATGGCGCGATATACAATTATTGCTGGAAAGATTCATAATTCACCTGCACTACGTGCTAATGCTGCCCATCACCGAAGTGATGCTCTTTCATCAATTGCCGCTGCGGTAGGAATCGCTGGTACAATTGCAGGCTGGCACTTTATGGATGGCCTGGCAGCTCTACTAATCTCTATTTTGATTCTAAAAATGGGTTGGGATTTGATTCAGGAAAACTCTCAGATTTTGATGGACACCATGCCATCGGAAGAGTTTGTAGATGAAGTTTCTAGATGTGCATTGGAAGTTGATGGAGTTTTAGCTGTAAATTCACTGATTTTACGGCCGAAAGGATCTATCTATCTTGGTGATATTTCTATTGCAGTTAATCCAGAACTTACGGTTACTGAGGGTCATGAAATTGCCCATCGTGTTGAAGAGCATCTCCAGGCACATGAGCATTCACTTGGTGGGGTTATGGTTCATGTTGAACCATATGTTAATTAGGTCGCTTCCTTAGAGTTATATTAAAAGACTTTTCCTGTTCCTCCCTTATTACTACAACCTCTACCATCTCACCTTCAGAATGTTGTTGCAGGACTCGAGTAAGATCTCTGAGATTTGCAATAATTTCTCCATCAAATTTTGTCAGAACATCGCCGCGGGCAAGGCCTGATTCATCTGCTGGGCTACCGGGCATAACTCCTGACAGCTTGACTCCACCAACACCTTCAACAAAGTCTGGGATAGTCCCGAGCCACGCTCGTTTCTTACCTTTACCTGTATGAGCAACTGATTTGAGATCACTATTACGCTGATAATCAAAATTCTCATTGTCTGTTAGTAACAATGTCGTCATTTGCTCCACAAGTTTTGAAACATTTGCCAGGCCTTGATATTCAATCAAGTCAGCAGTATCTTCTGTGGAATGATATTGCGGATGAGGGCCAGTAAAAAAGAACAGGACTGGTATTTCTATGGCATTAAAAGAAACATGATCACTTGCATCCCAGCCGCCATCGCTTAATTGAAGGTCAAAGCTACCCGCACTATCCAAACCTGTGAGCATTGTTCTGAATCTTGCGCAACTACCAAGACCACCAACATACAACCTATGATTTCGTAGACGTCCAATCGAATCTATATTTATCATTGCCACAATTTTACCATCTACAACCGGATTTGATGCTAAATATGAAGAGCCAAGCAGACCGATTTCTTCACCGGCAAAAAGAACAACCAGAAGTGATCGATGTGGACTTTTCAAGTTTGTAAGATTGCCAATAATTTGTAATACAGAGACAACTCCAGATGCGTTATCTTCAGCACCATTATAGATGCCGGAAACTTCATTATTGTCGTTATATGCAAGTCCCAGATGATCGTAATGTGCACCGATAAGTACTATTTCATCAGCCAAATCACCCGATCCAGGAATCCAGCCAAGAACATTACGTCCTTGTAAATTTAAAAACCCTTCACCATGAAGAGGGAAATCCTGGAATCTGTTTTCCATTCCCGGAACTAATTCTATGTTTTGATTATCCATCCAGTATGCTATTGAGTCTGCTGCAACAAGAGCTGACTTTGTACCATTGCCTCTGCCCTGTAACTGATCACTGGCTAAAGTTCTGAGGGCAGTTTCCATATCGAATGCTTGTACATTTATAGCAAGTAGAATCAACAATATCACGATTCTCAACATCAAATGTCTCCTCTGGCAATCATCCAACCTCTGAGCTATAATCAACTCAACGATAACTCCTTGAACAAGGAACGGCAATAGTGACATACCCCCAGCTACCACCAAAAGCTGCAAATGCTGTAAGTGTGATAGAGACCCTTTCAGATGCAAACTTTACGGCCCACCTGGTTGGCGGTGCAGTTCGAGATTTACTGTTGGAGCTTCCTGCAGGTGATTTTGATGTTGCAACAAATGCCACACCTGAGCAAGTATCAGAATTGTTTACAAATACACATTTTGTTGGAGCTTCATTCGGAGTAACTCTGGTCAATATTAATGGAGAAAGCATTGAGGTCGCTACCTGGCGTACTGAAAGCTCATACAAAGATGGCCGCCATCCAGACCAGGTTGCTTATAGTGACAATCTCAACAATGATGCTGCTCGCAGGGATTTTACTGTCAATGCTCTTTACCTTGATTCAATTAATAAAGAAGTCATCGATCCTGTTAATGGTTTGGCTGACATAAAATTAAAAGTACTACGTGCAGTCGGTAATCCTGACCACAGATTTAGTGAAGATGGTTTACGCCTGCTCAGAGGAGCGAGACTTTCTGCTGCTTGTGGGCTAACTGTTTGCAAAGATACAGAAGCAGGAATGAAGAATAATTGCGAAATGATTAACGCTGTCAGTGGAGAACGAATTGGAATCGAATTTACAAAGCTGCTAACCGGTCCAAAACCCAATACAGGATTAGAATTACTCAAAAGTACTGATGTACTTGAACAGGTTATTCCGGAATTATTGCAGCTCGTCGATTTACCTCAACCAGCTACTTATCACCCTGAAGGGTGTGTCTGGACTCATACAATGCTTGCTTTAGAGTCCTTGAATGAACCAACCCCTGCATTGGCTTTTGCAACTCTGTTCCACGACATCGGAAAACCGGATACAATTACTGAAAAAGACAGAATAAGATTCAACTGCCATGCTGAAGTTGGCTCCAAAATTGCCAGAATAATTTGTCAAAGACTAAAACTCTCTAATGCACTCACGACACGCATTACAGAGCTTGTAAAACAACATCAACACTTCCTGAATGTCAGAGAAATGCGTCCGTCTACTTTGAAGCGATTCTTTCGACAGGATTGTTTCCCTGAATTATTAGCACTTCACAAAGCAGATCGACTTGGAGGCAATGGTGACCTTGAAGTTTGGCAATGGTGCAAACAAAAATATGACTCTTTTAACAAAGATCAGTTACAACCAACACCGTTGCTCACTGGCAATGATTTACTGGAGCTTGGAATACCTAGAGGTACTCACTATAAAATCATCCTAGACGAACTTGAGTCAGCACAGCTTGATGGCAAAGTGTCCGATAATAAAGAGGCCATTGAATTTGTTATGAAAAAATGGAAGAAACTGCGTTAATAACCTGCAGCTTTGCCAACTCCCCTTTTGTCGCTGGCACCAATTCTTACTCCTGATTCAGGATTTATATATATCAACTGAACATTTCCCATACTTAATCTTGTCTGAACATTGTGACCAACTATGGTGAGTTTGTGAACCGTTTCAGAAGTTAGTGATTCAGGTTCGTACCAGAGAATATCAGGCGACCATTGATAATGAACCCTGCCAGCATCAACTGCATCCTGGGGAGACATTTTGTGATCAAGGATATTCAGGACAGTTTGCAGAGTTGTGGTTATAATCCTGGATCCACCTGGACTGCCGGTTACCAGTCGAACTTGACCATTTTCAGTAATAATTGTTGGCGTCATACTCGACAGTGGTCGTTTACCTGGAGCGATAGAATTTGCTTCACTACCAACCAGACCAAATGCATTGGGAATACCAGGGGCAGAAGAAAAATCATCCATTTCATTATTGAGAATGACACCTGTGCCATCTGCAATCATACCTGAACCAAACGATAAATTTATAGTTAAAGTTGCGGCAACTGCATTACCATGTGCATCGACAATACTGAAATGAGTTGTGTCATTACCTTCAAGATCCTTTGACTCGATTCCACCTGCTTCATTGACCGGAAATATTTTACTTAAAGAGATTAAGGACCGCTGTTTTGCCGCATAATCTCTGGAAGTCAATTTTGTTATTGGAACATCATAATAATCAGAATCACCCAGCCATCGACTTCTGTCTGCATATGCAAATTTCATTGATTCTGCCATCAGATGAACAGTTTCAACGCTATTGTAACCAAGAGAAGAAAGATTGTATGGCTCAAGGATATTCAACATTTGAACAATATGAACACCACCAGAGCTTGGAGGAGGCATAGACCATACTTCGTATTGGTGATAGTTGCCATTTACGGCTTCTCTCCACTTGGCATTGTAGTTAAACATATCTTCAACAGACAATAACCCACCTGCATTTTTGACCGATGAAGCAATAGCAGTGGCAATCGACCCAGAATAGAAGTTATTACCGTCCTGTGCTATTTTCTGTAATGTTTTTGCAAGGTCTTTCTGAACAAGAACAGTTGGGATAACATCATTTGGCACAAGAATAGATTTTGCCTCAGAATTTAAACGGTCCCTATTGCTTTCAATCCTGACATGAAGCATTTCATCTACAGGAAAACCGTTTTGGGCAATTGAAATCGCTGGTTTTATCAATCTCTTCCAGGGTAAGGTTCCATAAGAAGCATGAAGCTCAATCAGACCTTTGATGAGTCCTGGCACACCAACTGAAAAAGGACCGTCGATGCTCATTCGCGGTATGATCTCACCATCGGCAAGATACATATCACGAGATGCTTTTGAAGGGGCAGTTTCTCTGGCATCAAGTGCTCTTGCTATTTTAGTGTTGGTATCGTAACAAACGAAAAAGCCACCACCACCAATACCTGATGAGTATGGTTCAACTACAGCCAGAACAAACGATGCAGTTATAGCTGCATCCATGGCATTTCCACCATCTCGCAATACTTCAACTGCTGCATCGGTTGCAAGTGGATGAGCAGTAACTGCCATTACCTGAGAACCATCTGCAGCAAATAAACTCTGGGCGAATAGCAGTAAGACAAAAGATAGTCTAAGCATTTTACTCTTTCGGTAATAGAGTGTGCCATGATCTTGCGGCGAAACAATATTTCGCCGCAAGATGGGCAAAGTGTGCACTGTTTTCAATGAGACGTTCTTTTTTGAAACTTGTAGTCGACATTATAATGGCCAATAAATTTGTGGTCTCTTCGCTTACTGATGTACGCTGTGAATCGCTGGTTGGTGAACCAAAACCACCAACTGAATCGAAAAGTCCAAGCCGGCCTTCAAGGTGGACCGGCCCTTTACGGATTCCAGCATATTCTTCTGCTTGCCTGCCTTTACGCAGAGTTATATCGCCTTCTATTTTATTGTAGTCATACATTCCAATTGGTAACAAAAATTCGAGGCTGGCGAGATTGCACATATCCACAGCGTTGGAAATATTGTAAAGATCATTGCCTTTAAGAACACGCCTGAGTAATGCTTCGCTTGAAGGTCTGGTGCGAGTAGGATCCACACCTGTGGCACGATACAACTTTCTTGCTTCAGCAAGTCCTGGGATTTCCGAAGGTTTCAGATTATTAAAAATTGTTCGAAGAGTATTGGAAAAGTCTGCAATTTCCTGTTGAACTTTTTCACCATCACCAATTTTGACCTGCTCAATAAAAACAACCCCGCACTGCAAAAAACTGCTAACTGAATCATCCAGCGTAATTGTTTTGCCATCAGGTAAAGCTATGGAATTCATTTGGTGTTGTGTCGGCCATCTGAGCCGTACATGTTGCTGTAATATTCCCGGTAGCTTCCAGACCTGACTCTTTCCCACCACTGGCGATTATCAAGATACCATTGAACAGTTTCTTTAATACCATTTTCAAAAGTGTATGAAGGTTCCCAACCTAATTCCTGTTTGATAAAGCTGGCATCGATTGCATACCGTTGATCATGTCCTGGACGATCTTTCACGAATTTAATCAATGATTTATCTTTACCCAACAATTCTAGTAATAACTCAACAATCTGAATATTTTCCATCTCATTGTTTCCACCAATATTATAAACAGCTCCAGGCTTACCTTTGGTTAAAACTGTGTAAATTGCATCACAATGATCATCTACATGCAGCCAGTCGCGAACATTCTTGCCATCGCCATAAACAGGTAACTCCTTGTCATCAAGCGCGTTGGCAATCATCAGCGGAATCAGTTTCTCAGGGAACTGGTAAGGCCCATAATTATTACTACAGCGAGTTATCATAACTGGAAAATTGAAGGTGTGGTACCATGCACGACAAAAATGGTCAGCCGATGCTTTTGAAGCCGAGTATGGTGAATTCGGTTTTATCATGCTTTGCTCAGTAAAATATCCTTCTTTGCCAAGAGAGCCATAGACTTCATCTGTGCTCACTTGCAAAAATCTTTTCACTGAAAACTCTTTGGCAACCTGCAACAGATTTTGAGTTCCGAGAACATTTGTTTCTACAAATATTTTTGGGCCATCAATTGACCTGTCTACATGACTTTCAGCAGCAAAATTGACAATCGCTTCAATTTTTTCTTCCTCGATAATTGAGCTGATCAATTTACTATCGCCAATGTCTCCTTTTACAAATCGATAATTTGAATTGCCTTCACATTCTGCCAGATTTTCCAGGTTTCCTGCATAAGTCAATAAATCAAGATTTACTATTCTGTCCTGATTCTTTTTCAGAACCTTTATAATAAAATTGGAACCGATGAAACCTGCCCCGCCAGTTACCAGAATATTCATTTTACACCTTTTATTTTGCGAACTGCTGTCACAAAGTTAAGAACTTTTTCTGCGTCGACAACAGGATATCCAAATGGTCCTGTTGACTTCAAATGTGAACCGATAATAAATCCATCTGCGTCACTGAATTCTTCCAGATTTTCACAGTCCATTCCACTGCCTATTAATAATGGACAATCGGGGATTGCTTCACGGGCAATACGTAATTCAGAGCTATCTGCTTTTGCGCCTGTTGATGAACCGGAGATAATAACAGCATCGGCTTTTGCACGAAGTCGTAAGTCGCCAGCCTCATCAGTTATTGGTCGCTCTGCCAAGGGAGCTGCATGTTTTACACGAAGATCTGCCCATATTGCTACATCTTTGGCAATCTGTTCACGCAAACGAAGTACTTCAGCAGCATCACCTTCAATTAAACCTTGATCAGTAACCACGGCTCCACACAACACATTTACTCTGACATAATTTGCATCAACGGCAGCGGCAATACTCAATGCTGACTCAGCATCATTCCGGAGTACATTGATGCCAAGCGGCATTGAGGGGTGTCTGTCCTTGACTGCTGCTGCAATTCTGGTCATCGATGCAACTGTTACTGGCGGAACCTTGGTACGGAAAAATGGCACATCATTATAGTTCTCCAACATAAATGCACCAACACCACCCTCCACCAATGCATCGGCATCGGCTATTGCAGCATTCAGTACAGCAGTTAAGTCACTATCCCACCCCGGTGAACCCGGGAGTGCACGAAGATGAATCATGCCTATGACCGGCACACTAATCTGTTTTTTGAAGTTTGTAATATTCCACATGTCAAAATTATAGCTTTTTAGTGCTCTTATGACAACCTGAAGAAGTTGACTGGATTTTATTTGGAAAATCGAATACATTCCCAGTTCAGAGATTTGCTAATTCAAAAGCCCCTCAGGAGACAAAATGCAGGTTATCCAGAATAAAGCTGGCTGGATTGAAGTTATTTGCGGTTCAATGTTCAGTGGCAAAAGCGAAGAGTTAATAAAAAGAGTTCGCCGCGCAGAAATTGCCAGACAGCGGATACAACTGTTTAAGCCTAAATTAGATGATCGATATGATGATAAAGACATTGTTTCACATAACCAACAACGCCTTTCCAGTACTCCAGTTGAATCCAGCGAAGAAATAATGAAGCTGGTGGACGATAAAGTTCAAGTTATCGGGATTGATGAAGCACAATTTTTTGATGATGGTATTGTAGAAATTTGCAACAAGTTGGCTAATCGCGGCAAAAGAGTAATTGTGGCTGGCCTAGATCAGGACTATAGAGGTGAACCGTTTGGTCCGATGCCTGTTCTAATGGCAATTGCGGAATATGTTACAAAACAGCTGGCAATCTGCATGAGATGTGGCAACCCTGCCAATCATACTCAACGATTAACTGACTGTACTGACAAAATTGTTGTTGGAGCGCAAGGAACTTACGAAGCAAGATGTCGTCTTTGCTATGAGATGCCACTTGAAAAGGAAAAAGGTTAGCAATCTACATCAATATTAGTGAGCTCTTCCCACATTTTGGTCCATGATTCAATATCTATTTTCAATATTTTTGCGTTTTCACTAATTGCATGCTTCACTTCAGCTACTTCTAAAGTGTTTTCCCTGACTTCTGCCAGTTCCTCACCCAATGCGATCATTCTGGCAAGCTCAGGTACTTCTTGTTCGTATCCTGCATGATGTAATTTAACTGATTCGGCCAATTCAGGATTCAGATGCCATCTCTCAATCAGACAACCACCAAGATCTCCATGGTCAAATCCGAATGACTGTTTTTCTATTGCATGAACCGGCTCACCTTGTTTATTTGCCGATTCAAATATTTTTGCGTATTGATCAGGCAGGGCTCTTGCCAACACAAGCTGACCAAGGTTCTGCATAAGTCCACCTGTAAAAGCTACTTCTCGATCACAAAGTCCTGAAATATCAGCGGCAACCTGGCAGGCAATGGCGGTCGATACTGATTTTTCCCAAATTGAGTTCAATACTTCACTTTTGCGACCACCCAAAATTACTGCTCGCGAAGCAGCAACTAAAGTCCAGCTTCTTATTGTTCTGAAGCCTAGTCTCACTATTGCATCACGAACTGTCTTGATTTCTGAATTACCCATGAAATATGATGAGTTTGCCACTCCAAGAATTCGCGCAGTCATTACCTGATCCAGATTAATCTCCCGCTCCAGATCTGCTGCTGTCACATCATCTTTTGAAAGTAATGAAAGAATCTTTGAGGCAACCTGAGGTAAGACTGAAAGCTCACCAACCATATCGACAACTTTTTCAGGAGTAAGTGTTGAAAGATCTATGTTTGCTAAATCGGTTCTACTAGCTTTTTCAGCAGCCATCATAGCTGCAATTTTACTGCCTGATGTTGTTATCCCAGCTTCAATACAATGCAACTTAGTTAAAGCACTATTTGCTAACATTGGCAATAAACTGGCAACTTTGCAGTCCACATCCCAATCAAAATATATGCTTGTATTCCATCTTCCACGCGATGGCAACGGCAGGACAAACGATTGTTGGTTCCCGATATTTGCAATCTGCATAAACTCACCTGACACTACTTTTGATGTCAAGTTGCCTACATAAACTGATTTTTCTTCGCTGGTTAGGTTAAATATATCATTATCGATTAGTGAAATTAATTCTGGATTATCCCCAGTGGTTGTCATTTCTGCCGGGACATCGACACCAACTGCCAGTAAAACACGTAAGCCAGTGCTCCATTTCCTCATCAGCAGCATCCTGACGCCTGTATCACATGCCAATTCATGGAATATTGAAGTCACATCAGCAACAGTCATGCACCTGTTAAGCTGGTCGGCAGACCGTAGAATCGACTTGAATTTCAAACTAAATTTTTTGTCATTAAACGCTTCTGATGTCTCAACACCGATGTTAAGCTCATCAGAAGTCATCACGCCATCACATGAAACTTTCATCAGACTCAGCCCCCATTTCTCTGACTACTATCGGCAGCATTTCTGAAAAGTTAAGTGTTATGAACCTAGCTTTTACATATAAACTGTATTAGTCTGTACTGTAACTTGAAACAAAATAAGCCTGATGGAGAAACAGATGCCCACTAGAATAACAAAATCGTTTACCCTTGATGCAGCACATTGGCTTCCAAATGTCCCAAAAGAGCATAAATGTGGTCGATTGCATGGGCATACCTATAAAATTATAGTTGGTGTTGAAGGTGATATTACTCCAGATACAGGCTGGATTGTTGATTATAACGAGATTAAGGCAGCATTTGAGCCACTGTTAACAAAAATGGACCATTTCTGCCTGAATGAAATTCCGGGACTGGAAAATCCTACAGCCGAAGTAATGGCAGAGTGGATTTTTAAGAAAATCAGCAAAACTTTGCCACAAGTTTCAGATATTACAGTCTGCGAGACACCAACTACAGCGGCAATCTACAAACCATGATCTGATAACCATTTCTCTGCTCGCAAGTCGCCAGGCTTTATTTTGAGCAGATTCTTATAGGCATTGGCTGTTTTTTCCATATCGCCAAGTCTTTCATAGACCCCAGCCAGATTACCCCAAGCCTGCCAATATCCTGGTTGTAAACTAAGAATTTCTTGGAAAACCGGAACTGACTCCTCAAGCCTCCCCAGCTCAATCAAGCAAAGCCCTTCTCCAAACAAGAAGACCACATCCTGTTCTTTATGGTTCAACATCTGAAATTTGCGCATTGCAGAACCATACTCTTTGTTGTGATACAGAACCCAGGCATAACCAGCATTTGCTTTTCTATCTTGTGGATCCTGACGCAACATCACTTCAAACTGAACCGATGCGGCATCGACATTGCCTGTCTGCAGCATAACATCACCTAAGCTGGCTCTTGCTGTCATTGATTCAGGGAATCGCTTTACCCAATCTTCATGGAGGGAAATTACCTTTTCCTGCTGATGATTTTTTATCAACAAACCACTCAAAGAACCATAGAGCGCATCACCAATCATATAGAAATTTGGTTGTGGATATTTTTTATCGATTGCTATTGCAGTACGGTATTCGGTAATAGCCTTAAAATCTTCCCCCGCATCTGCCCAGGAATTGCCTAACGTAAAGTGATGGAACGGATTTGTGCCGATACGATTCTCTGCAAAACCACGCAAGTCAGACATTGCAAAAAGAGTTAGTGCTAACGCGACAACAATCGCCTTTTTAGACAACAACCATCTCCGATTGACAATTGTACCCCAAACAGCATCAAGACCTGCTCCAGCGGGGATTATCAACATAGCTGCCAGTGGGAGTCGGAAACGTGCATTTACAAAAAATAACAGTATCGACAAGCTGTACAAAATAATTGTAAGTAATAAAAACTTCTGCCGTGAATCTTTACTTCGCCGGAACAGACCAAGGACCCCAAATGCAAGAACAACACTCCACCCAGGCCAAATTGGCAGACGCAACAAAGGTGACCAATCCCGCCATGGATAAATGAACTTATTATTTGAGCGCTCACCTTCACCAAGAAGCATTTTCAACTTATGAGCGTACAGTTTTATGGCATCTGTTGGTTCATTGACTAAATATTTAAGACCTTGAGAAAAAAACCATCGATCGACCTGTGAAGGCTTCAAGTTCTTTCCAGTACTCTGCTCAGCCATTGCTATTGAGTCTTCATAGCCTCCCTGCCAGGTAGCCCTTGTCCCAGGGACGATTGCTGTCCTGCCATCTGAATCGATATTGTTTCCAATAAAAAAGTTTACTCCACCCTGACTGGCAATAGGAACAAAATCACCACCACGAATTATATTACTTGTTGTAACAGGTACTATCGGAATCAATAATCCTGCCAACAGAATCATGAGACTTGAACGAAGTGAAAACTGTTTCCAGAGGTACCAGATTATTGCAGGAAAAATTATCAGAATATTTGGACGAGTTATTGCACTTAACCCAAGCACAAAACCGATCAGCAAAAGTTTTTTCCAGCCAGGCCTTTCCTCTGCCAACAGCAACCATATCAAAAATAAATTCAACGTAACAAATATCGAGACAATCAGAAGTTCTGCAGAAAACCAGATGCTTGTCCATAGGCACGCCAGTAGCATTCCTGCAAAATATCCAGCTCTGTTTCCCCATAATTTTGCTGCCGATAACCCTGCCAGACCGGCACCACATGCTGAAATCACAACATGTACCATTTGTATGGGGAATCGTGAGGCATCAAATATTTTGTAAAGCAGACCAAGAAAATACGGATAGAGAGGTGCTCTGAAAAATGGTTCTGCAGGCGGCCAGGTCCCATCCAAAAGACCACGAGCCCAACTATCGTGAACAGCTGCATCCATAATAGGCCTTGTAAACAACGGATTATCGCTCATAAAGAACAAATGAAGCATTCTAAGGGCAAATGCAACCAAAGTAACAATTATAAAAACAGACTTGTTGTTATGCTGAAACGTTCTAATCGACAAATGAAATTCCTCTCGATCGACACTTTTGACTTTGAATATCCTCATACAGAGCTTAACTCTTGTAATTGTACTTGCCAAGTCATGAAAAAAGGCTTTTCATAACTGATGTTAAGCAAACAATCGATTCACGAGCTGGAGCAATCATGAGACTATCACCGGATAAAATTGACTACATAGCAGAACTGATTCTGGAAACTATTGAAGGTACACCTTCTCTACATATTCAGACAAATAGTGATTTGGTATACCGTGTTATTGCTGACACAATATACGACAATATCAAAGCTGAAGAAGAGTTGGATGAGCAAGTCAATGAACTAATTAATCAACATAGTGGCGAAGTAAATGCAATGGAAATGGATGTTGGCTCCTTGCGCAACAGCATGAAAAGAGAACTTGCCAAAAAACAGGGATTTATCCTTTAGAAAGGGTCTGAAATGAGACTATCAGAAGAACGAATCAAACATATTTCAGATATGATCCTTGAGACTTTACTTAATGAGGAACATATCGATCTTGAAATTGATGAAGATCGATTCCAATTCATAATTGAAAATCGATTTATTGAAGTTTTGAAGATTGAAGATGAGATTGATGAAGAGGCTGCTGAGTGGATGCATACCAATAAGCCATACCTTGACGATGGTTCCAATGAGTTCCTTGTTGAGATCGAGAAAGTTAAAAAAGATCTAGCCGCATCAAAAGGTTATGTCCTCTATTGATTCATCGGGAGGAAATCCACTGCGACTATTAATTGTTACCCCTTACCTGCCACACTCCAGAGTTGGTCATGGTGGGGGTACTTCTGTAAGAGCCCTTGTTGCTCAAATGGCAAAGAGACACGAAGTTACTCTTTTTTCATTAATCCGCCCCGGAGAGTCAGAGCTGATTTCAGAAGTTGAGTCAGAGCTAAGTATAAATATCATTCCTTACTACTTTGCAGACATACGATCAAATTGGATAAAATGGCCTAGGCTATTCTCCGACAGGGCTTTTTCACTAATAAAATCATTTTTTTCTGGCTATCCGTATTATGCAGAAAAATACAGTTCAAGGCACTTTGACAATAAATTATTGGATGCTGTCAAAGCAGTTAAGCCCGATGTTGTCCATGTTGAATATCTCCAAATGTCTTTGCTTTTACGAACCCTGGTCAAAGCAAAATCACTCTTGGAACCCATTGCTCCAAGTCTATTTATTGGAACCCATGAACTGGTTCTTTACCTAGGCTTAGAAAGCTTCGAAAAACGAGTAATCCCTTTAAACGCTTAGCGTTAAGGCATCAAGAAACTGCTTGGAGAAAACTGCAAGTAGATGTTACGGATTGGGCTAATTGTACATTCTGTGTCACTGATCAAGATCGTGATTTGTTGATTGCTGACGGCGGCAAAAACTGCAAGACAATCCCCCTTGGAATTGATACTGACCTGATACAGCCAGTGTGGGAAAATACCAATTCTAATAACTTACTGTTTATAGGTAGCTTTGAGCATCCGCCAAATAGAACATGTGCAAAGTTTCTTATTGACAAAATATGGCCAAATGTTGCCCAATATAATATTGAGAGCAAACTGATTCTTGCAGGAAGAGGTTCACAACAGTTTCTGGATAGTTGTAACTCCGTTCCTGCTTCAGTAGAGGCTCTTGGATTTGTAGAAAATCTTGCAAAGTTGTACAACAAGTCACAACTTTTTGTTGCGCCTCTTCTAGATGGGGGTGGAATCAAGATTAAGATTCTTGAAGCGATGGCTTACGGTATACCAATTGTAACCACGCCGATAGGAGCAGAAGGTATTGTTGATCAGAGCGATGATGCTCTTTTCATATCATCTCCGGACGGTTCATTTGCAGATTCAGTTTTGCAAGCCCTGAATGATCCGGAGGAAGCTGCCAGACGTGCAATAAAGGCCAGGATGGTCATTGAGCAACGCTTTGGCTGGTCAGCAATCGCGGATGAGCTGACCAAATTGTACGAGATAATGTAAAGCAAATCGGATCTCGATTGGCCTTGCTGAATCTCAATTTCTCATGGAGGAGACCGCAATGTTTAAAAGATTGATGCTACTAGTTGGCGCCTTGGCCGTTCTTGTTGGAATGGGCATGATGACAACAACCGCTATGGCCAGTGATATCACTGGTGATATCGACTACCGCTGTATGGGTTGGGATAACCTGGACTACAATAGTGATCTTGATGATGACTATTCATTCAGTGCCATGCGATCACGTTTTGGATTCGCAGGTGTTGTTGGCGGAAATGCTGCTTACGATTTTGTTCTTCAAAATTACACTGAGCTTGGTGACGGAACCAATGGAATCAACTCCCTGTATAAGGCTGTTTTCACTCTAAACAACTTCTTTATTGATGGCTTTTCTATGACCTTTGGTCGTACGCCATTATCTTATGGTAACGAACGTGTTTTTGGTGCTGAAGACTGGCTTCTTGATGTTGATCCTACTTATGAAGGTGCATTTGGACATTATGCATTTGATGGTGGCTGGGTTGACGTAGTTAAAGTCAAAAATGCTGAAGGCTTTGATTTGACTACCGACGTTACAACTCACGGTTTCTACATGCACTATGATGCAATGGAGAACTTCTACTTCGAGCCTTATTATCTGTGGACAACTTTCGAGAATGCAGACCCAGATGTAGACAGTGATAAGAATGCTGTTTACGGCGCTCTGTTTGACTACACTATGGATGCACTGAACTTCTACGGTGAGAGCATCTTCCAAAGCAGCACCGTTGGTGATACAGACTTCTCAGCTATGGCATACTACTTTGGCGTAGTTTACGACTTCGATATGAGTGTAGATCCTTATATTGGATTTGAATACAATGTTGCCAGTGGTATCGCTGATGCCAATGAAGACATGAATTACACTCCAATGGGATCAACCAGCGCGTATCTTGGCGTCATGGGCATGGTTCCATGGTCAGATCTCACAGCAATGAACTTTAATGGTGGATTTACTCCAATGCCTGGATTGGTTATGGAGTTTGACTACTATACATACGAAGGTAACGAGAGTGGCGAAGCTATCGGTACTGAGTTGAATGCAAAAGCTGACTACGAGTTGAATGAAGACATCAACCTTGAATTAGGTCTTGGTATCTTTACTCCTGATGGTGATGATGTAGACGGTGCAATGTTTGCATGGTTTGGTACTGGATTCGGATTCTAGAATCAGACAAAACTTTGGGGAGGGCTTATGCCCTCCCCTTTTTTTTTCAACTGAGTAAGTCTTCTACTAATCCCAGTTTGAGAAAACCATTATGTGGCTCATTACACCTTCAAAGAATTCCAGCTCCGTACGAATAGCTGCAGCTTGACTAGTTGCTTGTACGATTGTGATACCTGGATCATCTTCCATTATTTGGATAAAAGCTTCCTGTTCAATTGCGTCCAACATTTCTGTTGGGTATCCCATAGCACTACTAATGATAATCCTGTTATTTAGGCCTGGTGCAAAAGTAACATCTACATCGTCATATCTGCTGAAAAACAGGATTGAAGGCTCAAGACCACCATCAGATGGGATTGACCAAACACTCTTCTCTCTCAATGTAATTGAAGGTGCACGTCTATCCGATATAAACATAATATTTTGCCCGTCAGGACTAAATACAGGAGACTGATTACGAACGCCAATTGGGCTGCCGTTGTTACTTTCACTGTTGGTTAGACGATTAAGGTTTCTGTTTAAAACGATTTCGTTTTGAGCATACCCCGTAGTATCAAAATCAACTGTAAAGATCTCCTTAGGGCCAAGGTCAGGCGCTCCAGTTATATCAGTTGTAGCCTGAAATACCAGCATGCTGCCATCTGGAGACCATGATGGCTCTGTAGCAACAGCTGCTTCAGTGGTAATCTGGAAGACAATTTCGCTTTGAGAACCTGGCTGAGGCAATTCCATAATCCAGATGCTTTGTCCTGAGGTAGGAACTGGGTAGCCATCAATGACATAACTGAACTTGGAGAAAGCAATCCAACGACCATCTGGAGACAGCGCAGGCTCCCTGTGTTCATAGAACTGATATGCGGCAGGATTTGAATCCTCCAGCTCATTGAACAAAATTTCTGGCTGCAACATCATTCCTTCTGGAACTGGGTTGGGTAGGTCAACTCTGGCTAAACGAGCTCCATTAGGAGTTTCGATCCAAAATAGAATAGCCTGGTCATTGATCCACGAAGGGGTGCCTTTCTGAATATCCATAAGCTCCCCGCCTGCATTAATCCTGACCAGCTTAGCTCCTGATAGCCCAAGACTGGTTAGTGGGGAATCTTGAGGTACCGCATCAACCACAATTATTTGTCTAATCAAAGGGGCTATTTCAGGTGGGTGGGCTGTAGTTGGTAATGCAGACCAGTCAGCAGTAAAAACTATTCTGCTATTGTCAGGTGACATTTGAGGCTCCAGATAATGGTAACCATCACTTGATGTGTCAGCAGTAACCATAAACAAATCACCTGGAGAATGATTCCCTGACATAGGCAGCGTTTCAGAAACTTCAGGCCTGGTCGAGCAACCAATAATAAATGCACTCACTACAATGATTGCAGCAACAGTCAGAATAATTCTTTGATCAATCCGTTTTCTAAGCACGGAAACCTCCACTGGCAGGTTCGAGAAACCTGTCCCAGATATAATGACACTTGTTCGGCTCATTACAGAGCACAACACTTCTGGTTAAAAGTAAGGTTTTTAGACAGTTAAATCAACTGCGAGTTGCTTTCATTTTTTCTGCAACGATAATTTACTTGATAAGTGCTATTGATCCACTTCCAACAACTCCCGACCAAGTTAGTCGGTAAAAATATTTTCCACTTGAACAGCTTTGGCCATTGTCATCAATTCCTGTCCAGCTGATTGCAATCCGATTGTTTCGATATTGGCCACCGCGAGTCATTTTTACTCTCTCGCCTCTTATATTGAAAATTTCCAGCACAGCAGAAGCAGGGTCAGCAGGAGTTGTATGCTCAGAAATTTGCATCTCGACTGTTGTTTGAGGGTTGCAAGGATTTGGAAAAGCAGAGCAAACAGCAACAGTTGGAGCCATTGGGTTACCGTTTAGGTATTCAACTAGCATATCTTCAAGACCGATTACCTGATTTGGAAGTAAAATGGATCTGTTTTCGATTCCACCAGAAGTGTTTGCCAGTGGTCCACCAAATAGGAAACGAATATCTTCGGCTAGTATTTCTCGTGCCCTGTTTGCATGTGGAGCAGATGAGTTATTTTCATCTTCATTAAGTCTGCGAAGCTCCATGTAAGATTCCCAGCGTTCTGGACGTTGGTCAAAATATGCCCAAGTCAAAACATGACCCAACTCATGAAGTGTGACCCATGCTACTGATTCCAGTGGCACAATGTCAAAACCAGGAGAAAGAAATATTGCATTCCTTCTGGAGAAGCTGCCCATAGTCATTACTGGAGGTGATGGCAACAAGAACAAATCAACTGTTACTTCAGGAGCTATTGTCTGAAGACATGTCAAAGCTGCAATTACGTGAGATTCACTTATTGGTACAAATTGATTAACATCTGTGCGAGGGAATCTTGGATCTTCTGGACCTGACAACATTTCCAGAGAACCACCATCAGGATGCTCCATCATCAAACTACCATCTTCTTCAGTTATCCACTGCTGAAGATCTTCTGGAGTATAAACATTAACTTTAAGTCCATTACTAAGGATATGTGTCTCGGCTGATAGTGGGGAATATAACCCAACAACCAACATCATTGAGAGTACCGCTAGTGCGAATTTAGTAGTTATTTGGTATGCCTTTAATGTATTCATGCTGTAATTATACCACAGCACCAATATTATTACAAGACATTATTGCGTAAAATAACCCATTTTAATAAATGCGCCTTACGCGCGCAACCTGTTACTATATCAATAGTTACAGCATTTCTGCCTGTTTTGTTGTAATATTATGGGATTATTTTCTGAATATTACTGCGTGTTTTTACCCATTTGAGCCTATTTTACTCCCAAGCAATGCGCCCGATCCAACACAATAAACAACTGTCAGAACTGTTAAATAAAGCAGTGATAATGCAGAACCTGCTGTATCTGGAAGCACAACAACAAGAAAAGATGGGAATTCGATAGCCAGGCAACCCAACAGTATGGATAATGACAATGAAGGATTGGGAGCACCAATCTTGTTAGCTAGGATTGCTCCAACCCATCTTGCAACTGTGCCAAAGACTACCGCAGTAGCTAACATGTAGACTAGAATCAGTAACAATGCTAAAGGTATCGCTATAATAGTCATGGCAAGAAGCGCGATAAGAATGATAAGCCCTATATTTCCAAATAGTAACCACAATATCCCAAAACCAAATGATGCCCCTGTTGATTCCAACATATAGCTGTAAATACCGTCAAGTCGTTTCCGGGGAAATAAAGCAAATATAAGGAGGATAGTTCCAGTTGAAGCAACAAACCATACAATCAGCGAAATGACCCTACTTGTACTACCTGTAAGCCAGGAAATAAATCCTCCTGGTATAATGTCCGGACCAAGAGAAATAACGCTGCCACCAACACTGGAATCTGGAGAAATTTCGGTATCGCTTAAAATAGCAATTATATCACCCTGCACTACAGAATTGTCTTCAAGAACTATTGACCCGTCTAAAACGACAACTTCACCTTCAACAACTCCATAAACAATTAAGCCCCCAGAAATTACTACAACATCTCCAACAACTCGCTCATTAACTTCTACTACCACGTCATGATCAACGACCACAATTTCTTCAATTATCTCTATATTCTCTTTATCCCCATCCACCAATCCAAGACTATGCAGTCCCTGACGAATTTCTTTCAGACCTTGCTCTACAGCTAACGAATCTGGCATTTCTGCGAGTATTTGTTCAGTTATCAAACTTATTTGGCTGCTGAGAGTCTCATCAAAATCTTCAGGAAGTGATATTGAGAAACTTCCACCACTGCCCATAATAGATAGTTCAGAGCCATCGAAAACCAGATTTAAATCTGAAACAGCTGATTCAACATCTGAAAGCAAAGAATTTAGTTCATCAGTTTTTTCAGCTACAACACTATCATTTTCTGCGAGATTTTGAAGTTCAGAAATCCTTGAAATACGTTTTTGCAGTTCAATCTGCAGAGAATCGACCCTTGATTGCTGCCCATACACGGTTATAGCGCATAGAGTTATTAATACAAAAGTGAGTAATTTACTAAGCCGCATCGCGCTCTGCTTTCTGGAAAAACTTTTTTCGGAAAATACTCTGTATTCGCACAAGTGACTCAGGCATTGCACCAGCAACAAATATCAGCACGCCACTGCTATCAAGCCATCCTGAGAGCAAGCCGGCAACTGATAATACAGCTATTGACGAACAGATGCCTCTAGTTAAAGGCGACCTGACGATTCCAGGAATAATCTCCTCGTCCAGAATAACCGGTACTCTTGGTTGGCGTATATCTGCCATTGCTTTGTATGAATTGTACGGAATCGAAGATAAAATCTTTTGGTCAAAATCTTCTGGAGCCTGTATTTCAGGCAGCTCATTCAGTGAAGAACAAATCCTCTCTAAACGATCAAGTTCAGCACTGCAATCCACACAATCACGGGCATGTAGAAACATTGACATTGACTCTTCTTTAGGAAGATCTTTGTCAATATATTGTTGTAGTTTCTCTACAAAACTGTTGCAGGTGTTGTCCATCTTATTCCCTTTACTTGCAATTTTGATTTCGGCCATTACACCCCTACTACGCAGTTGTAGCATTCAAGTTACATAAAATATTAAATTTCCAGACCCCGCTGTTTCACAATCTTTTGCACCATTGCCCTGGCTCTGTGAATTCTGGCTTTCACAGTCCCCAATGGCAGATTCAAAATTACAGCTACTTCTTCATAACTCAAATCCTGATGGTGTCTGAGAAGTATGATTGTCTTATAATGAGGAGGCAGTTCATTAATAATACCCTCTAGATGATGTATTGCCTCACTTCTCTGCAAAACTGTGTCTGGAGCAGGGCCTTTGTCTGGCAAATCGATTTTCATTTCATCACCATCACGGTTGACACTACTGTCCAGGGACATAAAGCGGTATCGATTGCGCCTTAGAAAATCGATACAGTGATTTGTTGCAATTCGGAAAATCCAGCTTGAAAACGCATAACTTTCGTCATACCTGTCTAACATTGTAAATACTTTTATAATATTTCCTGAGACATATCACGGGCATCATCTTCATGCCTGACCATACGCAGGCAATGTCCATAAATAGCATTCCTATACACAGCAAGGAGCTTGGCAAAAGCTTCTTCCTCGCCTCGCTTGCATCGTTTAATAAGTTTTAAGTCTGAATGCTTGTCGAACATTTAGGAACCCGTCTGTTAAGTTAAGCGATAACATAACAGACTCAGTGAGTTTTTCACCATAGATTTTTCTAAATATCAGGATTTTCAACTCTACCGAAAAACAGAATCGCCCCAGTATTGTTATCTTTTATCAGAAACATGAATGGGTGATCTGCAATGAACTCCTCAAAGTCCAGTCTTGGCATGCAGGTCATTTTCATTTCTACAGCAGTGGCTGCTGCTGCTTCAGTTCCTTTTTCATCGACTTCCAGGAATGCTTTGTGCTTTATCTGAGCGATACTGAGGGGCTTTCTTGACATTCCCGAAAAATCAGCAGCAGAGCTAAAGGCATCTTTCATTCCCAGTTCCATACAAACAGGAACCAGATCGTAGTCGGTTTCCATTTTTAATTTTGGAAGAATAATCTTTACTTTTTCCAGCTGCTTAGAATCAAGCTCATTCAGCAGATTTGGCAAAGAGCTCAAATCACTTTCAAATTTTGACAATCCATCAATTTGGACAGGAAGTATTACAACCATCGATGCCCCATCGTTATAAGGCATCTCTACAATCTGAACCTGACTGTTTTTAAGGTATTTATAGTGGCTGGTCTGATTCATCATAGGCACTGAGACTGACTTACTCTTGCCGGTAAAAAATTTCCTGTCGCGAGAATCGTTTGCCTTGAATTTACTTTGCCAATCGGCTTTGAAATATACAGCGTTCAGCAATACACATGCAGATTGTCTGTCCAGTCTACTTAGAATCTTTGGAATCCTTTTTTGAGTTTTGTTGCTGACCCATTCATTGATTTTCTTTAAATCACCTGGAAAAACCTCAGCATCGTATTTCTTCTCAAGCAAATTCTTATACGATTTTTTTACATCTTGGCCAGTTAAGCAGAGACCATTGGCTATATTAAGCTCGTAACCTTCTACCGAAAATAATTTATCGTTGAGACTTTTAAAAGCATCATGCAAATCCAGTTGATTGTCTTGATGAAGTGTATTGAGCATCTCTCTTTCTGTATTACCTCGGGCTCCAGCGCAGGTCATGCTCAAAGCTGACGAAATTGAATATGGAGAGAAAAAAAGATTACCTGGAGTCGTTGAAAGTTCCTGGTATATGTCGATGGCAAAATCTTTGTTCCCATCTACTACCGCATCGGTTGATACAGTTTTTGGTGCTAAAGCCATCAACAATGACATCAAAATTACTTTACCAAACATAATCAAAACTCCTTTGTATTACCTTTGAAATGCATTTTGGAAAACATGGTTCCATTAAACATAAAAAACCCCCGCGTGGCAACAGCCAAGCGGGGGCATGAATAAATAAACTATTATTTCAATAAAGTAGCAGGTCTGTTATAACGTAAACCTGCAGCCTCCAGAACAAACAGATATGTTCCTGATGGAAGTTCACGACCGGAGTCATCACAACCATTCCAGGTTATCTCTGTTAATCCTGACTGACATTCTGTGCCATCAATCAGCTTGCGAACCAGTCTACCACGAGCATCCATCACATATAGATTTACTGACTCAGCATATTTCAGCTCAAATGAAAATGTTGTAGATGGATTGAAAGGGTTAGGATAGTTAGGATTCAGCTTTGCAGGCTTGACCATACCTGGAGTATCAACACCAGAAAGATCATTGGCGTTGATATT
>JAAESD010000231.1 GCA_024229695.1 bacterium | reverse complement strand
CGATGGTAAGGCCGATTATATCGACCCTAATTCGTCTCAGTATTCATTCAGTACAACTACTGAATGTAGTATCTCCAACTACGGTTCTAGTTTGGCATGTCCAACAGTGACTTTCGCTCCTGCAAATTCGCAAGAAACTTTGGAACTAGTCTTTGGTGACGGAACAAATTGGGCTTACGAGATGAGTATGACTGTAGCAGGTCCTGGAGGAATATCTGACTCTTACACATCAGGTGATGCTACTGCCTCGTACGATGTTGCTGGTGATTATACAATCACTCTATACGACTCTTGGGGAGATGGTGGTGGTTACGTGACTGTATATTACAGTTATGTATCCGGCACAGTTCCTGCAACAATTACTGACGATGGCACTCTGCTTGACTATGATGACGATGGCGATGGATATACCGATCTCCACGAAACCACTGATTGTAATGTTGGAACATATGCTTCAACATCTGATCCACTTGACAGTGCCAGTATTCCAGCAGATATGGATAATGACATAATCTGTGATGCTCTGGACACAGACCGTGACGGTGACACATACGACAATGGTGTAGATGTGTTCCCAGACGATGTCACAGAATGGGTTGACACTGATGGTGACACAACTGGTGACAATGCAGATACTGATGATGACGCCGATGGAGTTCTCGATGTAGACGACCATTGGAGCCTATTGGACTGTGCTGCACACGATTTCGACGGAGACGGCTTGGCTGATTCTGTCGACCAATCTAAGTGTGACATTGGATTCACTGGGCACATCACTCATAATGGCGGTACTGGGTTTACAGATGGAGATGTCATGGGAGTGACAAATTATGCATCCAACCCTACAACAGCCTATGCTGGCTCTAATTACTACACAGCTGAAGATACAGATGGTATATTCAATCTGAACTTTGACTACATTACAGCAGATAGCGTATCTGTAGCAATAGTAATTGAATCAACAACCTGGGAAACAACATCACCTCATGATTACATTTACGTGGCATTCATTGGTGAAAGCGCTACTGTAGTACTTTACGACAGTAGAGTTGATGTTGCAAGCGGAGATCTTGATGATTCCGGCTTAGAGGATGTTTGGACAGTAGTATCTGGTGACATTAGTGCTGCAGGATTAGGTTACTTGACTATCGAGATGTCTTCGAACGCTGCTACAGAAGAATTTGGAATTGATGACGTCATCTTCAAGGACAGTTCTGATAATATCCTTACTCAGCAGGGCTTCGAAAATGTTGGTTCATCATATGTGACGACTTATTCCAGTTATTATGGTGGATTCAACACAGCTCACCCTAACTACGGTGAAGATTCATCAGGCACAGCAAAGTGGGTTTGTGGCGATGGTTCTCAAATCTCCGCTAGCTGGGTGAATGATGGCGGCACTCCTGATTGTGCTGATGGATCAGATGAAGGAGCAACAAATTGGATAGTTGATGGTGATCTGTCGAACTCAGGCACTGGTACTGTAACTTACGGTGGCTATGGAGTAATGCAAGATCAGGATGACGACAATGATGGCTACCTTGATCACATTGATGTATTCCCTTACGATGTAACAGAGTGGATTGATACAGATACAGATGGTACAGGTAACAACGCTGACCTAGATGATGATGGTGATGGAACTTATGACATTGCTGACCCATTCCCATTGGATCTCAATGCATGGACTGACACTGATGGTGACGGTCTTGCAGATACTCTACCACCACTAGGTGTAAGTACAGAATACACACTTTGGGTTAATGATTCGTGGGGTGATGGAGGACACGGTGTCACAGTAACCGATTCTAGTGGAACAGTTCTCTGTTCAATT
>JAAESD010000230.1 GCA_024229695.1 bacterium | reverse complement strand
GGCCTTCTTTGCCAATTTTATGTAACCGGAGATAGTATCAAAAGCATTCCTGTCAATTACAGCTCCCATGAAGTTTCTGAAATCTTCAGGGTCACCCATTGTAATTGTTGCTACTTCTTCTTTGAGTCGCTTCTGGAATTTCTTCCACAAACTTTGAGGAACATACATTCTGCTTGCTGCAGAACACTTTTGTCCCTGATATTCAAAGGCACCACGAACTGCTGCAGCTACCAATGGCTCCAGGTCTGCAGTTGGATGGGCAAAGATAAAGTCCTTACCACCTGTTTCACCAACGATGCGAGGATAACTCCCATATCGATGAATATTGTTTCCAACCGTCTGCCACATATTCTGGAAAACTTCAGTACTTCCCGTAAAGTGAATACCAGCCATATCCGGATGTTCCAGAACAGGATTACCAACCTGGCCGCCACTTCCTGGGACCATGTTGATAACGCCATCGGGCAATCCTGCTTCTTTAAGAATTTCCATAATGAACCATGCAGAATATACTGAACTTGAAGCAGGCTTCCAGATTACAGTATTACCCATCAGAGCAGGAGCTGTTGGCAGGTTGCCAGCAATCGATGTGAAATTAAATGGAGTAACTGCAAAAACAAATCCATCCAGTGGACGTTGTTCAAGCATATTCCACATTCCAGGTGCAGAGTCAGGTTGCTCACACATTATGTCGTACATGTAAGATACATTGAACTTGAAGAAGTCAATAAACTCACAAGCAGCATCAATTTCAGCCTGGAAGCAGGTTTTGCTCTGTCCAAGCATTGTTGCAGCATTCAATGTTGCACGATGACGACCTGTCAGAAGCTCTGCAGCTTTCAAGAATATTGCAGCTCTTGCTTCCCAAGGCATTGCAGCCCAATTTTTCCGAGCTTTTTTTGCAGCTGCTGCGGCAGCATTAACTTCTTTCGCTCCGCCTTTGTGATAAGTTCCCAGCAGGTGTTTGTGATCATGAGGGATTCTGCAGTCCCCCATATCTCCTGTTTTCACTTCTTTGCCGCCGATAATTAAAGGAATTTCGATAGTCTG
>JAAESD010000229.1 GCA_024229695.1 bacterium | reverse complement strand
TGTTGTAAATGTCACTGAATCAGCATTGGGAACACTGACCACTGTGTGATCTTTATTGAGTTCAGAAGGATCCAGACTTGCCACTGGCATGACATTGAATAAATTGAATGTATCACCCACTTCAAGACCATGATTGCCTTCATGCAGTGTCACTGTGGTTGAGCTGGCTGTGGTTTCTAAAGGAGGGGTGACGGGTGTTGCTGCATCAATTGTGACTGAATTGCCACCGCCTTTTGCAGTGGATGAAGCAGTTCCAGATGAAGTAAAGCTCACAGTGTTTTCTGTTATGGCAGTGATTGTTTGTGTTCCATTGATATTGGCTGCCACAATCCCACCTGTATCAACCGCCCCAGCAATGACCACTGTATCTCCAACATTTTTTGTGTTGTTCGCTATCTCAACCTGAACAGTTGTTGATCCTGATGTAGTCTTAATGGGTGGTGCTGTGACTTTTTCAAATTTCTTAACTTCTATGTCGAATGAATTATCAGAAACAGATTTGACGTAATGTATCGTATTCAAATTATCAGCTGGAATGCCACCGACAGCTTCTGCATTCTGTATCTCAACCATTTTGCCAGCCGATAAAAGATTGCCCGGCTGTGTAATGGTCACAATGTGTTCATTATTTGCTGTTGTTTGGGTTTTTATAAATGGCGTTGTTGGAATTTGCTCATTGATTGTGTATCCATTACCGCCACCATGACTAACAGTTGTTGTTATGGTTTCTGTGATCGGCACAGTGAATTTTTGAGCATCGACAACTGTGACCGTATGGGATTTGTTGATGCTGTTTTCTGGCAATTCGCCAACCGCCAGTGCATCGACTATGGTTGCTGTGTCACCTGTGGATAAATTATGATTGAATTGATTTACAACTAGAACTGTGTCCCCAGCTATCACCCCTAAACCACCGCCATAAACCTCATCAACCCAGCTTGGTATTATAGGAATAGGGTAATCTGGTATGACAATACTGGGACCACCCGGAAGCCCCGGTGGAATGGATGGTGGAACACCGCCACCGCCACCTGATGTTCCAACTCTGCCCCAATTGATTTCTTTGATGACTTGGTGAGCGTACTGAAAGCCTCGATCATTTGGAAAAAACAATGCTTGTGAATCTGTGTTGGTATATCTACCAGTGGTTTTTATAAAATCCACGAATTGATTTGCAACAGTCACCGATATGACACAATCATTGGATGATTCAATAATGTTTGGTTGATCCATTCTGCCCTGATAGATGATGATTGGATTAACAATGATTGCATTTGAATCATTTAAAAAACCTTTTCTGATGATCAATATTCGATCCATGAAAGTTTCATTCAATATCGTTGAGAGATACGCTCGATCAACACCTGATAATTGAACTTCAATTTCACCGACAGTCATTGCATTTTGTTCAGTGATGTCACTGAAGGTCAAGAAATCACCAGCTGCTGTATATGTTCTGTAATTCCAATCAATATCACGATTGGAATCTGTGAAATAAACTGTGCCAGTTGTAAATTGTATATCAACTAAATGGAATGGCTTATTTTGTGATTCAGCAATTTCAGTCAAAACTGCTGCTGTCATACCTCGATCAGCCATCAGACCACCTCAATCAATGCTATTTCATATGAATATAAGTTGCTGTAATTGGTGCCAAATTCTCTGACATCATCTTGAAAAGATACTTTGAAAGGAACACTGGCAACTGAAACTGTTGCATCACTAATGATTGCCTGTACCGCTGATGGGTGGAATTGCAGTGTTGCATCTCCGCTATCATCACTGCTCATATCTGCTGTGACCATATAAACTTTGTCATGATCACTGAATTTTATGAAATCACCTGATCTCAATATATTGGATGTGGACACTGTCAAACCATCCACATAAGCAGATGTTGACCCAACAGAAACAGTGCCATCAATTACTGGTGTTTCACCAGAGTCTCCCCGTGTGGTTGATATGGTGGGTGGAACATAAGTGAATGTCTCATATTGTCCTTTTTGTTTGACTGAAAAAGCATAAATGGGAGCAAATTCAGCCCTTGTCATAGGAGGAAATGACACATTCAGC
>JAAESD010000228.1 GCA_024229695.1 bacterium | reverse complement strand
GGTGTGACTGGCTCAGATGAATCGATGGTGACTGAGTTGCCACCGCCTTTTGTTGTTGATGTGGCTGTGCCAGATGAGGTGAAACTGACCGTGTTTTCTGTTGCAGCGGTGATTGTTTGGGTGCCATTGATGTTTGCAGCCACAATTCCACCTGTATCAACAGCCCCAGCAATAACCACGGAGTCACCGATGTTCTTATTGTTGTTGGCAATCTCCACAACCACTGTGGTTGATGTGTCAGTGGTTTGAATGGGTGGTGCGGTCACTTTTTCAAATTTCTTGACCTCAAGCTCAAATGAATTATCGTCATATGATTTCACATAATGTTCGGTGTTTAAGTTTGCTGCGGGTATTCCACCTGTATCAACCGCCCCTTGAATTGTTATCATGTCCCCAACCTTCACTTCGGTATTGGGTGCGGTGATTGTGATCACGTTTTCTTCATTTGTGGTTGTTTGGGTATTGATGAAAGGAACATTGAGAAATTCTTCATTGATGCTGTATTCGTTTCCACCACCAAAATTGACAGTCTCTGTGATGGTTTCTGATATTGGAATGGTAAATGATTGAGTATCCACCACTGTAACCGTATGCTCTGCGTTCAAACTGCTTGCTGGAACCTCACCAACTGCCTCAGCATCTTCAATCGTTACTGTATCGCCAGTGGTTAAATTGTGATCAAAAGCATTCACTGTCACAGTAGATACTCCTGTCTCTACCCCTAAACCCGCCCCAGTGATTGTGCTTGGGTCGATATAAGGGCTAAATGGAATCGGGAAATCAGGCATCACTGGTGGAGTGACCCAAGGGATTCCGGGTGGCGTTACAATTCCAGTGCCACCACCAACAGTCCCTTCGCGACCCCAATTGATTTCCTTAATGATCTGATGAGCATATTGAAAACCATTGTCGCTTGGGAAAAACAGTTTCTGTGATTCATCGTTGGTGAATCTTGCATTCGTTTTCTGAAAGTCCACAAATAAATTGGCAACTGTGACTGAAATACTGCAACTCTCTGAGGTTTCTATAATATTGGGCTGATCCATCTTTCCTGAATAGACAATAATGGGATCAACAACGACTGCATTTAAATCATTAATAAACCCCTTGCGAATGATTAGATCACGATCCATGAATGTTTCATCCAGTATGGTGGTTAAATAAGTTCGATCCACCCCTGACAATTGCACTTCAATATCTGAAACTGTCAGTGCATTTTGCTCATTGATCTCTGAAAAGGTAAGAAAGGATCCAGCAGCTGTGTAAGTATTCGAGTTCCAAGAAATGTCTCGATCTGAATCAGTAAAATAAACAGTGCCAGTGGTGAAATATATTTCCACTAAATGAAAAGGTCTATTCTGTGCTTTTTCAGCCTCCGTGATGACTGCTGCTGTCATACCTCGATCAGCCATCAGACCACCTCAATCAATGCTATTTCATATGAATATAAGTTGCTGTAATTGGTGCCAAATTCTCTGACATCATCTTGAAATGAAACATTGAATGGCACGCTTGCAATGCTGATGGTTGAGTTGGTTGCAATTGCTTGAACTGCTGCTGGATGAAAATTGAGGGTCGCTTCACCACTGCCATCACTGGTGACATCTTCAGTCACCATATAGACCTTTGTGTGGTCGCTAAACTTAATGAAATCGCCAGCCCTTAGTATGTTTGATGTCGATACTGTCATTCCATCTATGTCGCATGAGGTGTCGCCAGCAACCACGCCTGTATCGTCAACCAAAATCGTTTCACCAGAGTCTCCCCGTGTGGTTGATATGGTGGGTGGAACATAAGTGAATGTCTCATATTGTCCTTTTTGTTTGACTGAAAAAGCATAAATGGGAGCAAATTCAGCCCTTGTCATAGGAGGAAATGACACATTCAGC
>JAAESD010000227.1 GCA_024229695.1 bacterium | reverse complement strand
TAGGAGCACTTCTCATAGAGAGGGTAAGTACCCCGTGGAAATCGGCGGTACAACTTGAAGAAACAACAAAAAAATAAGGAGAAACAATGAAACTGAAAAAAACAATGCAAGCTTTTGCGTTGTTAACAGCAGTAACACTGTTCATGACCAGCTGTGGTTCTGATGAAGCATCAGTTGGTACAGGGGACTGTGAATCTGTTGACAGCGTGACATTGCAATTGCAATGGTTTGCTCAGGCACAATTTGCTGGCTATTACGCAGCCGAAGATGGAGGCATATATGACAATTATTGTCTGGATGTAACCATCATGGAAGGTGGCGTGGACATTGTACCCCAGCAACAACTTGCGTCTGGAGCAGCAGACTTTGCTATTTCTTGGGTTCCTAAAGTTCTTGTCTCACTTGAAGAAGGCATGAATTTAGTGAACGTAGGTCAAGTATTCCAGCGCTCTGGAACGCTCCAAGTTTCTTGGGCGGATTCCGGTATTAATGGACCAGCTGACTTAGCAGGAAAAACTGTCGGTAACTGGGGCTGGGGCAATGAGTTCGAACTCCTTGCTGGAGCTCATCGTGCAGGTCTAGATCCTGCTACTGACTTCAACCTAGT
>JAAESD010000226.1 GCA_024229695.1 bacterium | reverse complement strand
GTTTTATAGGGTTCTCTGTGGCAAGACATGCATTTCTTTTCGAGCATAGGCAATACATCGGCTTTAAAATCAGCAGCTGATGAAGTGGCCTTGAGAGCAGAAAACAACAATAGCGTAGTAATTAATGAGTAGCGGTTCATTAACTTACATATATACAAAATCCCTCATCAAACAACCTCAGATCCGTATTTTTTTTTGGTTGCTAGATCAGCAGCGATTTGAGTTGCTCTGAGGAGACTGGTGTGATTTGCAATTCCTTGCCAGGCAATATCAAATGCGGTTCCGTGGTCAACGGAAGTCCTTATGATAGGCAATCCTAAGGTGATATTTACCGCGTTATCAAAGGCCAGCGCTTTCAATGGGATGTGTCCTTGGTCATGGTACATGCAAACGTAGGCACCCGTAGTTTTCCTTTTGTCTGGGATGAAAGCCGTGTCTGGAACGACTGGTCCTGAAACGTCGATCCCATCAGAGGCCGCCGCTTCAATTGCCGGCCTGATAATTTGTTCTTCTTCGTTCGATCCAAAGAGTCCGCCCTCACCGCTGTGGGGATTGAGCCCACAAACAAGAATATTTTTGGATTCGGGATATTTTAAATCATTTAAGGCATCGGCAGTCAGATTAATGACTTCAAGAATTCTGTCGGTGGTTATGC
>JAAESD010000225.1 GCA_024229695.1 bacterium | reverse complement strand
ATCTGCGTGGCCTTACCAGCGGTAGCAGTAACATCACTTGAAATTCCAGCAACTGTATTAATATTATTTTGATCGCTTGTTGTGTTAGTCAGTTGATACCATGTCGTATTTGCAAGGTTATAGACCATCATGTAATCGTTGGTCGTATTGAAATACATCGCCCCGTCAATTAAAGCGTTGCCATCATTATCAACTGAAGGATTACTCGCTTTTGCACCCAGCATACGATCATCGAATGTATCCAGTGCAGTTTCGGCAGCAGTCTGTGCGGTTTGTGCGTCTGTAGCAGAACTGGCACTAGCTGTAGCCGAACTTGCACTACTGGTCGCACTGCTTGCGCTTGCCGTTGCACTACTTGCACTCGCTGTCGCACTCGCGCTTGCACTCGCTTCAGACGCTGGAACTGTGTTCGTTGTCCATGCAATTTGCCCAGAACCATTAGTGGTTAAGTAGTTTGTGTTTGACCCATCAGCTTGAGGCCATTTCTGCCCATCAAGAACAATTTCCCCAGTGCCATTTGGAGTTATGGTTACATCACCATTGCTATCTGTAGAAGTAATTGCATTTCCATTGACGTTAATATTATCAACTTGCAGTTCCGTGATCGGGCTGTTTGTCCCTGCTGTTACTCCATCCACTGTGCCACCATTGATGTCTATGCTGGTTACAGTTGGGGCAACTGCACCACCAATCGTGACCCCATCAATCGTTCCACCGTTAATGTCACAAGTCGCAACGCTACCCAAGTCAGTAACGGTTGGGGCAGTCGTTCCACCAATCGTCACTCCATCAATCGTTCCCGCATCAACGTCTACCGAATTACTAGCATTAAAAGCTACGGCAAGAGTTATCCATGCAGAACCATTCCAGAACTTCCAAAGCGAGTTTGTTGTGTCTCTCCAGACGCTCCCTGTTTGTTTAGATGCAGGGGCAGTAGTGCCGTTGTGAACGGTAACAACCGCTTCATCTACATCAGGGAACGATGCCTTGATAGTAGATTTAATCAAACGGATATGATCGTCACCCTTACTGACTACATCAGTACCAAGTGGGTTGGAAGTTACCAGCCCATCTATATATGTTGAGGTTTCTAAGCCCATAGTTTAATTCTCCGCTTGTTCAGTCCAAGTTGTAGATTGCTCTGCCTCTTCAGTCCACGTTGTTGCTTCGTCACTCTCTTCAGTCCAAGTTGTCATTTAAACCACATATTGATCGGCTCTTACTTGCAACGCACCACCAGAGGCACGGTCTCGATCATCCTCTGTTTGCACGGCAGTAATAGACTCGTTAAATAATTGCGTCCACTTTAGAACACCTTGGTCGTTCTCTGAATAACTGCATAGCTCTATCAATGCACCGTAAAGCAAAGCATCAGGGTTTGCCGTTAACATGAAGTTTGTTGTATTGCTGTCAGAGAGAGCCGTTGGTTTTTTCCAAATCAACATCTCCATTTCAATAACCGAGTCGGGTGTCGGGCCAAGCCTGATCTCATCACCCACTATGGTGTATGCCCTTGGCTGGCCTGTTTGACTACCCGCCCATACTGTATCCATTCTCTCTGGTGTTAAATACTCCAAGTCTATTAAAGGTGATGTGTTTAATTTAAATGAACGCATCTGCAAATAGTTTTCTGGCAAACCGTAGTAAGCTTGCTCTGCCACTGTATCGGTTCGCACTCTGGTTTCCATTTTTCTGATTCGCAAATTACGATTGACACGCAACTCTGCTATACGAATAAAGTCAGGGATAAGCGCATCAAGATCACTCCTCTTAGACCAGTTCTTCACCGCTGTTTGCAATTCTGCGTAGTTTGAAATCATACCCAACCACCCCCAGTGCGGAATGCCTTGTTGTCAGGATCGTTCAGCCATCTCTTCATAGCCTTTTTGTCAAACCATGTGCCATCTCTCATTAACTGATCAATAACAATATTTGGTATTGAAGCTACCTTAGTAAATCCACGGTTATACTTTTGCCCAGAGTTAAACTTGGTGCCGAACTCGTTACGCTCGTACTTATTGCTCTCAAGTATCGGTGCAGTATCTTGCGTGCTTTCCACAATTAATTTCTCATCGATGTTGTCCCAGTGTGCTTGCTGTTTAACCGCTGGGGCTATGAAGTCTTCTTGTTCTTCCATTGTTGTTTAAACTCCAAAGTAATAAATAGGGGGCGGTTGATACGCTCAACCGCCAAGGCGAGGAATGAAGGTCAGTCAACCCTTGACCCTCCGAGGAGTCCTTACGATGTAGTCAAGTCGGCAACTTTACCGCTTGCTGCTTCGTTTTTGGCTTCGAGCGTATACTCGACAAGCATATGAACCTTGTCAGAGTCTCCACCTTTGGCAAGCTTCTCTTGCTTGAAAGGTCGGAGATAAGCAATCGCCCACTTGTCTTTCTCAAGAACCATTGCAGTACGATCACGCT
>JAAESD010000224.1 GCA_024229695.1 bacterium | reverse complement strand
ATTGAAAACTGATATAACCCACTATTTTTAATAGAATACTAAAGTGTTAAGGTATATTAAACGCATAAGATCATAAATGTTAATATCTTCCTTTGTCCATTTTGGGGCCAATCATTTGGTACTGTCAAAAACCGATTTTGCCAACAAATTTAGGACAGGCCCATTCACTCCGCCAGCTGAACAACGTCCAGAGTTAACTGAAATGGCTCAGATTTGTTGTCTACTTGAACCATATATGCCCCATGCGCCTCCACTGCACGCATAGGTCATCCCATTGATTGTCATGCACATGATTTTTGCATTTTGTCTGTTGACAACATATGCAACTCCTTTAGCATCACACATCACACCACGTGGACATTCTACAGGATACCCCCATGACTCAACAACAGAACCATTCCTAGGTGTCCCCCAATCAGAGTAAAATGGTGACCCTGGTACTGTTACAGGATCACTGTATTTCATGAAAGCAACATCGTAATGGCGAGGAAACATGTTAGCAGTCTTGAAGTTTGGATCAATGCACACTTTTGAGAAATGTGCCACTGGATGTTTACACTGTCCATTGTACATATCACAGAACTTTAAAGTGGTAGACCACTCCTGATATTTGCGGTCAAAAACACAATGACCTGCTGTCAGCAGTGTTTTGT
>JAAESD010000223.1 GCA_024229695.1 bacterium | reverse complement strand
GACATTGAGTGTCGATCAATATAAATTCTTGATTGCCATCAAGCATAGATAACAGTGTATCAGCTAAATTATTTTGAAGGCCTAGTTTTGCCATTATCAGTCTCATATGGCATCACAATTAACTATATGTTCAAATCCAAACTAAAACAACTACAACATTCCAGCTTGTTTAAGTATTAACACTCCCTATATTTACCCAAGGAGGCACCATTCATGCATGAAATGTCCATCGCCATGAACATCCTGGAAATCGCTGAGCAAAATGCTTCGGATTCGGGAAGTTCTGTGATAAACTCCATAGAGGTAGAAATTGGCACATTGGCTGGCATTGAGTTGTCGTCGTTGTCGTTCTGCTTTGAAACTGCCCGCAAAAGTACCCGCTTGGCCCAGAGTGCCAAACTTGAAATAATTTCCATCGCTGCTGTCGGTAAATGTGCTGATTGCAATGTCGATGCTGAAGCTGACTTTTATCACGCCCTCTGCCCTGAATGTGGCCAACCGGTTGCAGTAAAAGGTGGCAGGGATTTGCGTGTAAAATCGATTAATGTTGATTGAAACGAGGAAATAAAATGTGTGATACATGTGGATGCACCCAACCAGACGAAGCAGTAACTTTTACAAAACCGGGTGAGCATCATCATCACCATCACGACCATGATCATACTCATGACCATGATCATCCTCATGACCATGATCACAGCCACAGTAAAACAGTTTCTGTAGAGCAGGACATACTGCTACAGAATAATCTGCTTGCTGAGCGCAACAGAGGTTTCCTCAACGCTAAAAACATCCTGGCTCTGAACCTTGTCAGCTCACCTGGCAGTGGCAAAACCACCCTGCTTGAAAACAGTATCAAGAGCCTTGGCCTGCCTGTTGCTGTGATTGAAGGCGACCAGCAGACTCTTAACGATGCTGACCGCATAGCAGCAACCGGAGCACCAGTTCTGCAGGTAAACACCGGCGCTGGCTGTCACCTGGACTCACAGATGATTGAAACAGCCATTGCCGATCTTGATTTGCAGGAAAACTCAGTGCTGATGATTGAAAATGTTGGCAATCTGGTCTGCCCTGCCCTGTTTGACCTGGGTGAAAAAAGCAAAGTCGTCATTATTTCTGTTACTGAAGGTGATGATAAACCGGAAAAATATCCGACCATGTTTGCTGCATCGGATCTTTGCATAATCAACAAGATT
>JAAESD010000222.1 GCA_024229695.1 bacterium | reverse complement strand
CGCGCCACTCTAATTTCCGACATTATCTTTTTTTTCTAACTCTGCTCCGCAACGGCGCTTTAGTATGGAGTCAGGTACTGGACAAAATGGGTAAATTGTTTTGGTCGTGGCAGTCAGTTTCTTGTTGGGCATGCTTATTCGTTTGGTTGTGGCATCTTCTGTGTTATGGCATTGTTGAATTCATTTGGTTGTGGCAGTCACTGCTTTTGCTTGTGGAGAGCCATGATTGGTTGTGGCAGTCCGCTGTTTTGGTCGCAGTTTCGTTTTGGTTGTGGCGCTTTTGATTGACAAGCGTTTAGGCCATTGAATTGGATGCCCAAAAAGATTTTGTCGATTGAATTGAATTGGTTGCTGAGGGCATGAATATGAACATGAACCGAAACCCGGTGAGCTGAGCTACCTTGGGCCTTCGTCTTTGATCTCTGGTGGCTCTTGCTTGGGCTGGCACGTGTTTCACTTCACCTACACTTCACCCTATAAGCAGACAGAAATGGAGCCAGAAGAGCAAGACAACAGTATTACTTCGGCGTTAAGGGACGCTATAAGTCGAATAGAAAGGCTTGAAGGTCAGCGGCAGCAGGGCAGCCAACTCTCCTTGACGCAATCATCATCTAGTAATTCTAATGGCAACGCACACACACGCAGCAGCTCGGAGCACAGGCCTACTACTTCTACTGGAACTGGAACATCATCATCTGGAAGCAACAGACCAAGGCCATTTCTTCCTGTTCCCATGAGAAGGGGTGCTGTTGCTTCCCCTCTGTTTTACAACAACACAAACAGACCAATAAGGCCTTCTTCTGCCCCTGACACAACAGTGACACATGAGTTCAGGTGAGTGATAGCTAGCGACAGCATATTATATTTTACCCACCAACAACAAGCCTGACAAAGCTGGGGGACTTCCAAAAAAATGAAGG
>JAAESD010000221.1 GCA_024229695.1 bacterium | reverse complement strand
GTGTACCACCACCAGTACCGCCGATCGCGTTTACTGCCTCTGCATAGTCCTTTACTTCTGGACGTTGAAGAACTCCATCTTCAAGATTCAGTGGGTCAGCAATATCGCTACCACTAACTTGACTGGCAGTTATATCTTCTGTGCGTATAGTTGTTCTAGTCATTTTTATTTCTCTTTACTATTTATATGTTTTTATCTGGCGTTCGTCGTCTTGAATGGGGTTTCGGCAAAGGCCATATAAAGATATTTCTCACCGGCATTAAAGGCGTTTCCAGTTAGTCTTGGTTTAAATCCATTAGACAAAATGTCTATAGTGTTGCCTGACTGTTGTGCCGCACTTTGGGCTGGTCGAAGCATATATTCAGTTTGGTTGTACGGACTTATTTTGTTATCAGCCAGCATCCAATCCTGAACTCCCGCAATTCTTTTTATTAATAAAAATGCAGGTTTAAAACCAGTGTAAATAAAAGAGCCGTTTGCATTTCCATTACCCTCGTAACTACCTACCTTGCTGTAGCCTTGTACTGAATGGAAGCAGTAGGCAACATAAGTCCCACCAGACACATTTGTTTGTGCGCTATTCCCTAATGGAAAAGTTGTTGCTGTAGGAGCGGTGTGATAACCGAACCACGCTGTTTCTTCTGCACGAGCAACATTAGAATTTAACTTTAATCCGTAATGCCATTTTTCGTCAGTCGGTCCATCCAGTTTGATGTAATCACTGCCTACAATCCAATCAGCGGCAGAATTCCTGCGCTTTACAATTATTAATTCAGGAGCCTGACTAAGCCCATGTCCGGCTGTAGTCGTGCCATCCGATGTATAGGTAACAATACTAAATCCGGCTGTGGTGTTTGCACTAACTTGAGTATCAACCGCGCCATCAGTGTTAGTGGATGCTGTGCCTCCTGCTTTCCAGTTCCATGAAATCATCCCAGCACTGTCGTTAATAGTTCCTGCTGCTGATGCCTGTTCTACAACGGTAAATCCATCACTATCAAAAGCGCTAAATCCTGCTCCAGAATCTGACGCTTCCACATTAGTGGTGTTAGAGTTAATAACTTTGTTTGTTCCTCTAACAGAATCGAATAACGCATGACTGGCGGCATTGACTCTTGTTTTGAGCCAAACAAAATCTGGCTGAAATCCAACGCCAGTAACATTTTTAGTAGTGGAGCCAGTTCCGGTAAACGCCAAAGAGTTAAAATGATCTGTAGGATCTTCGATAGCAGGGTCAGGGAGGTTGTCGGTGTTTAGCGCTTTGTATCCCGCCGGCGGTGTATAGAAAAAGTCCTCACCGGCACCACCATTTCCTTGTGCTGTTTTGTTTCCGGCGAATGAACTGTCTTGGCCAAAGTTGGCTACAATATTCCATGCCGCATTGTTCCCTATTGCAAATGTCCAATAATCGTTTACCGTTTTAAGATTGTAATTAGTAAAAGAATCGCCAGAAACTACGGTATCCAAAATTGTATTGTTTTTATAGATGTACAACTTTCCACTTGAATCATCTAGGTCTAACGCAACGCCAATAATATCTCCATTAGCTGCTGTTGCGGGAGTGGTATCTTGAGTTCCACCATTATCATAGTTGTATGCTTGACCATTGGCTCCATAGTAACCGCTTCCTTTTCCCGCCCCACCACCTAAATAACCTGAGCCAGTATTGAGATTAACTGGCATCGCTCCTATGATAAATCCTAAATCTGTGCTTGTTACACAGAATTCTGCATACCACTTTCCAGACGATACTGGGATTGTTGCGGGAACAAAATACCCTCGGGTAGAACCTGAACTAACACAACGTAGATTACCTTCTGAGAATACTGGCGTTTCTGTTCCTTTTATCAAGGGATTGAGCGTAGCGAAATTATTTGTTGGGCTATCAATCATCTGGTCTGTAGCAAGCAGATTAACTGGGCCAAAATT
>JAAESD010000220.1 GCA_024229695.1 bacterium | reverse complement strand
TGCGTCCAATCGATGGCCCTCCACTTACAATCCGTGCTGATGCTGCCACTGGGTTCCAAGCCCTAGTTAATGACAGGATCCTGAAAAGCCATAACATAAGTCTTGAAATCGGTCGACACAAGAACAGAAACAAAAACCCAGTTGCTGAACGTGCTATTCAAGAACTCCAAGGAGAAATACGTCGTCAAGACCCCACCGGAAACCCACTGAGCGCTCTCCAACTGACCACCGCTGTCAACCGGCTAAATTCTCGCATTCGCCAACGTGGTTTGTCGTCCTATGAGATGTGGATACAGCGAGAGCAATTTACAAACCAGCAGATATCTGTATCTGACAAGCAGCTAATTGAAGCTCAGCACAATTACAGACAGGCGAACCACCTTCCCAGTGCTTTATCAAAGAATCCTGCTGGACGCATCCCCTCATCACCACCAATTAATGTTGGTGACATTGTGTATCTTAACACTGATTTACACAAACATCATGCACGGGACAGATACCTTGTCGTTGAATCCAAAGGCAACTGGTGTCATCTTCGCAAATTTGCTGGTAATCAGCTCAGGAATGCCATGTACCTGGTGAAACATTCTGAATGTCTTCTTGTCCCAACTGATACCAACCTTCGTTCAGACGCTTCACAACATAATGCTGTAGATCAAGTTGACAGCGACTCTGACGACAACATCTCTGACGAAGACGTTTATGCCAAACCAACCCAGCACAATGTTCCACAAACTCCACCAGATCCATTACCTGTTCCACCAGCAATATCTGCTCCAGTAGAGTCATTGCCCAGCACTGCAGTATCTGCCAACGAAGCTGAAATGCCCACCAGCACAACTCAACCCGTTGCATCCACCACTCTGCCCACCTCAACCCGTCCAAGACGCCGGATCCGTCTCCCTGCACGCTATGACGATTATGACATGTCTACATCATAGAACATTCAGGAAAAGAGAAAAAAAAGCGATTGCGCCATTATGGTTTGAGACAGTTCTGCCATTATGGACTCGGTCCCAGTCTCCTGAAAAACGTGTTTGTCTGTTGAACACTTGAACTCTGAACTGGGTGTGATCTCGTGTTTCTTTTTATCTATCGAACGTTTACTCTCCGGACTGATACAGTTTCATGTAGTTGTGTTAAACTATTCTGCTTATTTATTCGCTGCATCTGAATCTGTGGCTTTCCTCGTGTGTTTACTTAACCTCGGCCTAAACATTGGCGTGGTGACAGGATTCAAAGAACCCACCAAAGCAGGATAGGCCTATATCACATCACTTCGTGCTGAAATACATGAACCCAGCTTGGCTCCAACTATAGCAGCTGGTCATCTGTTGTGCAGTTCCTGGTGAGTTCGTTAGTTAATTTGGCAAATATGGCCTCACACCGAGCCCCAAAACAATGGTCACTGACCAAATCAGAGACAGTGAACAGTTTTGAAAATTGGCGTCAAAACCTTCAGTATGTGTTATCCTTGGATCCCAACTTTGCCCCCTTCTTGGTATCTGGAATGACCTGGCAAAAGAAAGGCCGTACCAACACCACTAGAGGCCTAGCAAATGACCCTGACACCATTTCTGCACCCCAACGTCGTACCGCTCAGCAAAAAGTCACACACCTTGAACTCATGCTTGGGCAAATTGCCAATTATTGTCCCATCATATCGCGGAAGACCATCA
>JAAESD010000219.1 GCA_024229695.1 bacterium | reverse complement strand
TTTAGTTGTTTGAGCCATTATACCTGCAGAGACTCGAGCATAGTACACTCCGCTTGCCAACACCATTCCGTTATCATTTCTTCCGTCCCAGGTAACACTTTGTTCGCCAGCATTCATTTCTTGTCCACTAATCTCTCTGACCATTCTACCACTGCTGTCATAAATTGTTACTTCAACAAAGCTATCTTCTGCAATTGAAAAACAAATTTCTGTCGATGGGTTAAATGGATTTGGAACTGCACCCTTGACTTGCAAAACTCCAGGCAAATCATTTACTGCGGTCGGATCATATTCAATTTCATTCAAAAAAGCAGATGCCGATTGTATTATTTCCCAGCTGTCAGCATCCTGTAAATAAACTGTTACACGCAGGTTATTGTAGTCCCAGTCTTCAAGCGGACAGTCAATCAAATGCAGATAATTTCCGGTTACAAAACTCATCGGCATACCGCTGGTTGATGGATACATTTTGCGAAAAGCCTGGTTGTGAATTGTCTCCCCGTTCGATCCGGCGTAGTAGACATTGTCCTCGGTTATTGCAACTTTCAAGCGCCAATCTGTACCAACTGGAACTGGAC
>JAAESD010000218.1 GCA_024229695.1 bacterium | reverse complement strand
CGCCTGCCAATAATCCGGTTGCTGTTGAACAACATTCCTGAATGCGATAATCGCATTCTGCGGATCTGCAAGCTGCATAAAACACATACCTGTTCCAAAGACAACCTGTGGACTGTCTCCAGCAATTCTAAACTGCTTCAAAGCCGATTGCGGATCACCACTTCCCAACAAAGCCCAACCCAAAAGCGATTTACCTTGTGAATCATCGGGCAATCGTTCAACCCATTTTTGATACAATTTCACTACACCGACAATATCCTGGTGCCTTGTATAAATCTCGCCACGCATTTTAAATACTTGTGCCAACGCCTGGTCATGGGACCTGTGTGGCCATTCTGCATCGGAAGTAATTGCATGGTCGTAAGCAGTGGCAGCTTCACGATACATTTCACTTTGAATGTAGCTGTTACCCAAAGTTCGATAGCTGTTGAACATGGAAGGATCGTCTGGTGCAACTGCTGCAAATCCACTGACCAGAAACGCAAGCAGTGCAACAAATATCACTTTTGCAGGCAGCGGTTTTTTAGCTTTTACAGATCGATAAATAAGCTCTGCCCCACCAGCAGCAGGTACAACCAGCCACATCATCAACGGCAGCCTGAATCTGGCATTTATAAAAAATGGAAGCATGGAAAGTGCTAACAATATTGCACCATACCAGATCAATCTTCTTTGCTCAGAACGCGATACTCCGACAACTGCCAAAGTTAGAACAAACGCCCAGCTGCACCATGAAAACCAGCTGACAACAGGCGCACGATTACGCCAGAAATCAAGGTTCTTATTGTTGGAGTATTCCTTGCCAGCAAGTAGCAGTCGCAGCTTGTTTACATATAATTTGAATGCACTGCCCGGGTTTTCTGCCAACCATTTCAGCCCGGAATTTCCAAACCATTTATCAGCCTGTGACAGGCTCATTTGTTTGCCGCTCTGTCTTGAAGCAAGCGCAATTACATCGGCTGACTCTCCTTGCCAATCAGCCGGCAGGCCAGGCAAAAAAGCAACTCTGCCATCGCCGTATTGATTATTACCGATATAAAAATTAGTCCCGCCCGAAACCGCTATCGGTGACAAGGCAGCTCCAGTAGTTGTGTTATGAATTGTTACGGGAATTATTGGCAACAGAAGTGCAATCAGAATCAGGACTCTGTTTTGTTTACGGAAAAACAGAAGAGGCAAAAGAACTAAAGCAATTGGTCTGAACACAACAGCAACACCAAGTATCAGCCCCAGCACAATCGAGCGTTTTTTTTATTCCGGTCCAGTGAAAAGCCAAAGCACAAAAGACAACATCGATGCAAAAACAGCAGCATCCAGAAGCTCTCCTGCAAACCAGACACCAGTCCATAGTAGCGCAGTTATTATACCGCTGATCCATCCTGCAACTGTTCCCCACAACCTGTTTGCAGTCAGAGCATTGAACCCCGCAGCAAGAGAAGCAAACAGAGCCAGAACCAGTTGAACTGGCAATCGAGCAGAGTCAAACAGGCCATACAATCCGCCCAGCAAATATGTAAAACCAGGTGCTCTGAAAAACGGCTCGCTTCCTGGCCAGTTACCAGACAGAAGTTCAACCGCCCACTTGTGGTTGACAGCTCCATCAGTAATCGGGTTTATAAAAGTCGGGTTACGAACAGGGTCGCTCATAATCCAGATATGCAATGCACGCACAACAAAAGCAATCGCTACAGAACCAATAAATATCAGCTTTTTGTTCTTCATTTATTTTGCCAGAACCAGTTTGGTTGTTTGGGACATTGTACCTGCAGAAACTCGAGCATAGTACACTCCGCTTGCCAACACCATTCCGTT
>JAAESD010000217.1 GCA_024229695.1 bacterium | reverse complement strand
TATTTTGGTGCCGGACTGCCATATGAAATCAGTTCGTCATGGAACTTTTTCAAGTCAAAATTGTCGTTCTTTTTTGCCGAGTCTCTGAGCAAATTCATCTCTGTTACACCAACAAAATAGGTACTCAACTGAGTTGAGCTCTGATTTGCCCGATACCATTTACCGAGCGCTTCGCCTTCTTCCTGGTATCCTTGTTCCATCATCAATTTGATAGCTTCTTCTTTACTCATACCTCTACAATGAATTTCCTGATCGATGATTGAGTTTATCGCAACTCGCAGCCTCATCTTCAACTGCTGTAACTGAACTTTTGACCCGCCGTAACCGTGTTCTGCCATGACCTGTTCTGCATACACTGCCCATCCTTCAACAAAAACACCACTGCCTAGCATGGCACGAGTTGCCGTTGGTGCTTTAAATGCGTTGGCGTGAGCAATTTGCAGGAAGTGCCCGGGCATCGCTTCATGAATAGTCAGATCCTCAAGCATGTAATCATTGTACTCACGATAAAAAGACTCGCGCTGTTCATCACTCCAACTCAATGGTGGTGGCGCGATAGCATAAAAAGTTGTTTCATTTTTAGCAAATGGTCCCGGAGAATCACAATAAGCAATACTGTATCCACGCTGGAATTCCGGCATCAAAATAATCTCGACAGGATCTGGAGGAACAGTAACAAGATCATGTTCTTTAACAAACTCAGTGCATCTTTTCAGCCCTGCTTTTGCTTCAGCAACAATTGTCGATTCCTCTGGTCTATCTTCAGCAAGCCTGTCCATTACCTGTTTTATAAGTTCTCTGTTTTCTGGCAAATCTGCTTCTGGATATAGTTCTGCATAAAGAGGTTTTGCCAGGAGATACATTTTGCGTTGTGTTTTTTCCAAATCGGTCCAGGCAGCT
>JAAESD010000216.1 GCA_024229695.1 bacterium | reverse complement strand
TTGTTAAATAACGGGTTGTGCCATTTTGGTAATTTATTCAAGCCCCACATTCCAAAGAACGTGGCAAAAGCGCTTAATAAAATTGTCAGCTCAAACATCACTGGAAATGCCGCTGGCAAACCAAACAAAGGTTTACCTGAAATGATAAACGGGTAATCAACTGCGTTGGTCCACCACTGCATCAGAGTAGCCACAACCAAACCTGTCAATCCACCAATCAAAACAATAAATGGAAGCCTGGAACCTCTGATTCCCATTGCCCCGTCCATGCCATGAATTGGAAATGGAGTGTGAACATCCCATTTACTGAAACCCTGGTCGCGAACTTTTTCAACAGCATCTACCAGCTTATGTGGAGTCTCAAATTCTGCAAGTAATCCATATAGTTTCATTACTTGTCACCTCTGGTTTCTGGAACATCGCCGTGATAATCGCCAACTGATCTGTGACTGTCGTCATGAGCTTCAGCATCCGGCATAACAGTTTTGATTTCTGCCATAGCCAGTATCGGTCCAAAGCGAATGAACAATAAAACCAGCGTGAAGAACAGACCAAAACTGCCGGCAAATGTCAGCACATCAATCAAGGTTGGATCGAAATAATCCCAACTTGATGGCAGGAAGTCCCTACTCAATGAAGTGACTGTAATTACAAATCGCTCAAACCACATTCCGATGTTTACAAAGATGTACATTACAAACATAACCGGAACATTGGTTCTGATTTTCTTGAACCAGAACAGCTGTGGTGTAATAACATTACAGGAAACCATTATCCAGTAAGCCCAAGCATAAGGACCGAAGGCGCGGTTAACAAAAGCAAAGCTCTCATTTGGGTTTCCGCCATACCAGGCAATGAAGAACTCGGTTGCGTATGCAAAACCGACGATACTTCCAGTTGCCAGAATAATTTTGTTCATGTTGTCCAGGTGATGAAGAGTTATAAACTCTTTCAACCCGAACCACTGTCTGGCAGGAATCATGCAAGTTCCAACCATTGCAAAGCCACTGAACACAGCGCCTGCTACAAAGTAAGGTGGGAAAATTGAAGTATGCCAGCCCGGAACCTGTGCAGTTGCAAAGTCAAATGAAACAACTGAGTGCACTGAGAGAACCAGTGGAGTAGCAAGTCCTGCAAGCAGGAGGTATGCTTTTTCATATCGATGCCAATGCCTGTGACTTCCAGTCCAGCCGATAGCCAAAGTTCCATAGGCAATCTGCTGAATCTTTGATTTTGCCCTGTCACGAAGTGTTGCAAAGTCAGGAACCATTCCTGTGTACCAGAACAGAAGTGAAACTGTTGCATAAGTTCCAACAGCAAACACGTCCCATAGCAGCGGGCTTCTGAAGTTTGGCCACATTGCCTGATAGTTTGGTATTGGGAATAGCCACCAGACCAACCAGACTCGACCAACGTGGATACCCGGGAAAATACCGGCACAGATAACAGCGAAGATAGTCATCGCTTCTGCAAACCTGTTGATTGAGGTACGCCATTTTTGCCTGAGCAAAAACAGAATTGCAGAAATCAGAGTTCCGGCATGGCCAATACCAACCCAGAACACAAAGTTTACAATTGCCCAACCCCAGCTCACAGGATTATTCAATCCCCAAACACCAACACCGGTAACAAACAGGTATGCAATCATTGCAAACAATATCGCGGTTAAACCCGATGTGAATGCAAAAGCAATGTACCACGCTCTTGGGGTCTTGCGCTCCAGAACAATATCCGAGACTTTCTCGGTTACCGTTGTGAATGTATGACCACCAAGAACCAGTTCAGTCGGTTTCGTTGGATCATCAGCTGTGTTATTCAATGGATCATTTACCATCGACTACTTCCTTAATGCTCGTTATGACCTGAATCTGAAGATGCTAATCCTTCAATCTCAGGGTTCGGGTTACGAATCCTGGCCATGTAGAATGTGCGTGGTTTCAGGTTCAGGTAGTTCAACAAATCGTAAGACCGATTGGCCTCGCGAAGTTTACTGACTCGGCTGTCCTTGTCATTCAAATCACCAAAAACGATTGCGTCTGTTGGACAAGTCTGACCACAGGCTGGAGTTATATCTCCATCGCGAATATCTCTGCCTTCAACTCTGGATTCAATCCTTGCCGATTCAATTCTTTGAACACAGAAAGTGCATTTTTCCATAACACCTCTGGCTCTGACTGTGACCTCTGGATTGAGAACAAGTTTTTGAGTCTCTGTCATATCTTCAAAGTTGTTGAACCAGTTGAAGCGACGGACTTTGTAAGGGCAGTTATTTGAACAATATCTGGTACCAACACATCGGTTATAAACCATTGTGTTAAGACCTTCTTCGGTGTGCATTGTTGCAGCAACCGGACAAACTTCTTCACACGGTGCAAGCTCACACTGTGCACAGTTAATTGGTTGTTGAGTACACTTGGGATCGTCTTCATCGCCAAGGAAATATCTGTCCAATCGCAACCACGCCATTTCGCGACCACGACTAACTTCATCCTTACCAACAACTGCAATATTATTTTCAGACTGGCAACCCATCAGGCAAGCATTACAACCTGTACAAACACTCAGATCGACAGCCATTCCCCACTTGTAACCAGTGTACTCTTTCTCTTTCCACAGCGAGTTCAGTGGTGGAGAGTGAACACCCATGTGATCAACAAAGTGTGGATCGTTTTTGTATTGTTCAATATCACCTTCGCGCACAAGACCAGGTACTCGCTTCTGAATTTCAGCTGCGCCACTTTCGTCAATAGCGTGGTGGTCCTGAGTTATTGCAAGAGTGTATTTCTTGCCGATTTTTTCCAGCTGCAAACCGGTTGCGCCGCTCAACGCACCCCAACTCATAAGTTGATATGTATTAAACCCGCTGCCTTTACCAACAGCGCCTGCTGATTCCTGGCCATAGCCCAGATTGACAGTAACCGAGTAATGAGCCTGTCCTGGAAGAACATAGATTGGCATTTCAATTGTCCTGCCATCGATGCTCAGCTTTGCCATATCTTCATGCTTGAGGCCTGTCTCTTTTGACAGCGCAGGAGAAATGATTGCTGCATTGTCCCAGGTCAGTTTGGTCATGAAATCAGGCATTTCCTGAAGCCAGGCGTTGTCTATGAATCGGCCATCATAAACCGATTGATCACGCACTATGCTCAACTCAAGATTGCCAGCATCAGGTGAGATTCTCTTGCCTGTTTTTACAGTACCGGTAACTGCAAGTTTTTGACCTGCCTGGTTACTTCCAGCATAAAAACCTGCGTGAACATACTCACGCCATTTCTTCTCAAAAACAGGATTGTCTTTAGGAATCCTGCGGCCAAATCCTGCCATCGAGCAGAAACTTTCACGCGCAACATCAAACGATGTTTTAGGTTTCCTGTTAACAAACAGTGAAAGAATCTCTGTAACAGCTTTGCCACCAAACAGAGGCTCAATCAGAGGCTGAACCGACATCCAGGTGCCGTCCCATGCCATCGCATCGCCCCAACTCTCAAGGTAATGAGTTTGTGGAACATGCCAGTTGGCAAGTTTGGAAGTGGCATTGACTTTTTCACTGAGGTGAATGGTTGTTGCCTTGCTCATGCTCTCTGCAAAATTGATATCTGCAGGAGTGTTGTAAGCAGGATCGCCACCTAAAATCAGAAGTGTATTGATATTACCAGCATCAAGCTCGGCAGTCAGTTCTTTGACTGTTCCAAATTCAGGTTTATCAAATGGCAGGTAGCTGATTGTGCTTCCCTGATTACCAAGTGCTTCATTCATTGCATTACAAAGTGCGTGAATTTCAGCTGGCTGGTCTGTTCCAACCTGAATCAGAGAATGACCTTTGTTGTGAGCAAGATCTTTTGCAATTGCACCTATGTGTTCGTTACCAAGATGATGGTTTTTCTTAAGATGATGCCTGTCAACAGTTGGCATGTTTATGCCGTTGTTGAATACAAGGTCCGCAGCAAGGGCCCAAACCTCGGCTTCAATTTCCGATGCATGAGTTGGGAATCTATGGTCAGCCATTCCACCAGTGATTGTAAAACTGTTTTCAAAAACGTAGAGCCTGTTCATGTGCCCTGATTCAGGGTCACGGCCCTTGGCAAAGCCTTTACTATTTTGCAAAGCAGTTGGATGATCCTGCAAAGTGTTGGCATTGAAATCGACAACAACTTTAGCTTTGCTTAAATCAAGCTGAGTTTTTACAGGAGTTCCAAACGATTGCATCGCGCCTTGCATCTCATTGGCTCTGCAAACAGGTTCCCATTTGTAAACTTTTGAACCTTTGTATCGTTTTGAAAGCTTCTGCAGCTGAGTCTTTACCGATGGTGAAGTTGTCGCTCCAGTAAGAACCGCAAGTCCACCTTTTTTCAGACCTTTGAAAGTCTTGGCGTATTCAGCAAATTCATCCCAGCTTGCTGAGTTGCCATCATGCAGAACTTCACGGCTTCTGTCTGAATCATAAAGGTTGAGAACACTTGCTTGAGCAAATGTATTTGTTGCGCCATTACTCAATGCAAAATCAGGGTTACCTTCAATTTTGATTGGCCTGCCGTCATAGCTTGTGGCAAGCACTCCCAAAACATTGTGGCCCATCTCAAATGCTGTAGCAAATTGAACCGGGGTGCCAGGCTTGAACCCTTCAGGTCGTTTGGCAAACGGAACAATCTTTTCTTCCGGCCATCTACAACCAACCAGAGTTGTCATTGCAACCGATGCACTCATAATCTGCATAAATCGACGGCGAGACAATCCGCTTACCGGTGTATCAATTCCACCCGGGAATTCGTTTTCCAGCTGCTCGCGAAACTTGTCGCTATCAGCAAGCTGTTCAAGACTCCGCCAGTGTTTGTTGTTCTTATTCTCTGACATCAAAACCTTCTTTAACGGTGACAGGTTGAACAATCTGTCGACGGGTTGATATTATTTTCTTCGCGCAGTTTAGCGCCCAGCTCTGCTGCATCACCTTCAGGAGCCCAAGTCATGTTAGTAACCAGTGCTTCAGGTCTGATACTGGCATCGGAGTCTCTGTGACAATCAAGACACCAGCTCATAGTCAGTCTGCTGACCTGTGATACTGTTTCCATTCTGTCAACACGACCATGACAAGTCACACAACCAACACCAGACTGAATATGTCCAGCATGATTGAAGTAAACGAAGTCAGGTAAATCATGAACACGATTCCATCTGATTGGTGTGCCGTCTTTTTCGCTCTGCCTGACAAGCGCAAGAGCTTCACTCTCGAATTTGATTGTCTTATGACAGTTCATACAGGTAGAAGTAGGCGGAATGTTGGCCTTTGCAGTTGTCTCCACATCGGTGTGACAATATCTGCAATCGATATCCAGGTCCCCCGCGTGTAAAGCATGACTGTATGCTACCGGTTGTTCCGGTGTGTAGCCTACTGCAGACATTTCCGGTGAGAAAACTGTAGTCAGCAAAACGACAGCATAAATCACACCACCAAGGGCAAGAATACCCAATAGCGCAGGAAGCTGATTAGTCCACTCTGGAAACTTGAATTGTCCTGAATTGTTATTACCCAACTGACTCTCCCTTTCAATAGGAAAGCGTAAAATTAAAACGGGCTGGTTCAGATGAAACAGACACCATTTCTGTTATTTTTGCAATGATTTTGAAAACTGGACCCAAATTAACCTATTTCAGGTCTATTTGCAATAGTAAACTCGGGTAATGACCTAGTAGTTGGTGGGTATTTTGCTGTTTTTTACTACAGTTCGTCATGAAAGCGTATGTTCTTGTTAGGCGAACTCTTAATTATTTAACGACCGGACCCAATCCCGAAATTTGTTGGTTCCAAGTCAGTATTCATTTCATCTATCATCTTGCGAAAGTCCTCGTTAAATATCGTGTGGCGCTCCTGCCAATATGCCTGAATCAGCTTGGATGGTATGACCGTCCGAAGATATGCTTCATATCCATTCCAGATTGCTTTGTCGAGATACCCCTTCTTGTACTGACGATGCGCTTGTTCCATTGTTCTAAGCCATCCCGACACAAAGAATATGAATCTCGCTTGCTCCTCATCGTCCAGTTTCACGTTGCCTGTAATGCCTCTAACAATTATCGACCCTAGCTCCGAAGCACTTCCTATCATCATATTATCACAAAGACGATCGGATATTGATTGTTCTGTATTAGCACGTATTTGCTTCGCAACGTAGATTAGAGAAACTACGACTGCAAGCGCGCCTACGGTTTCCACAATTGCAATATATAATTCCACGTTCGCCCCTAATTTCTCCTGGCATTGGCTTCAGCTACAAGGTCCTCCGGTCCAAGTAACAGTGTAGGTTCCACCAGTTTCTCAAACCGTGGCTGCTGTTGGATTAGTGACCACAAACGGAGCTTGTGCCAGTATAGGAGATGATGCTCCAAGAGCGAACAGCAATATGATGAGTGTAAAAAACCGGTAGCTATTCTTCATTGTACTCCTCTTTCGTTGCAGTGAAGAGTGACTACCACTATACCATACTGTTTCACTCCCGTATATAGCAATCTCCTACCTAAATGGTATGCATTGTCAGCCTAACGCCGATTAAAGTTGATAGTGTATTTAAATGTTGTGGGATCAAGCCAATCAAGAGTCTTTTCGCCGACCTGTGCAAATGGGTACATTAGATAGTTCACGGGGTCACCATGTTGTGCGGGGTTTAAGGTTAGGTCTCTGCCTTGGCCAAGTTTAATCCGATAAGGATCTATACCTCCCCAGAAATATTCACGGGACTCAATAACTTTTTCATCTGAGAGCTTTAAATTCTGTACCAGCATCATTTTTCTAACATCTGCTGGATCAATAGACACCCATCCGTGGCTGGGTAGGAAAAATTCAGCCCAGCAATGTTGCCAGGTGCTGATATCCTGTGTTGCTTTTTTTCCCATGCGAATGCCAAATACTTCACGGGCAGGCACACCCGCAGCACGAGCTAAGGCAACATAAATGGAGCTTATGTCTGTGCATTTTCCACCCGGGTCTTTCAACAATCGGCATACATCACCAAAACCACAGCCTCTTGTGTCAGGATTTCGGTATGTATTATCTACTGTCCAATCATAAATGGCTTTGGCTTTTGCCAGAATACCTGTTTTGCCTTGTGTGATTTCATCGGCCAGCTTCTTGACCTCTCCATCGATAGGACCAAGCCTAGTTGCTGAAAGATATCTTTGGTAATCTGCAGGATTCCAAGCCGTATTGTCGATAGGAAAGTTAGACTGTGATACTTCGTCACGCGTCGCATTGAAGGAAAAATTCAGTTTTCTGCTTGTTACGCTTTTTTCCCAGCGAACAAATAACATCGGAGTTTTATGAACTTTGTCTGTGTAAACTGCGGCTTCGGCATAATCACCGTCAATATTCACTTTGCTGATATTCTGTTTATTGTCTGATACTGGGTATGGAACCCATAGTTGAACTTCTTCCCCTATAGCATGATGCGATAAATCGAAGTCCATTGTAATGATACCTGAAACTGTTTCTCCAAATGCGCTTGTAACAAATATCGCACAAAAGATTAACGCTATTAAAATTGCTTTATTTCTCATTACTTAAATTCCCTCTGTATGTAATGCCATTTTCAAAAACCTGTAGCTCGTTTGAATCTATAACAATATCATTATAGAATCAAAACAATGTACCTTGACGTACAGAATTTGCAACAACTATTGACAGAGTTAGTTAACCGCTTGATACTATTGATGTTAGTTGGTGGTGTCTTTGGAACAAAAATTGCTCCTGGTAATGAAGTGACACAAGTAACAGCAATTTTAAAGGTTAGACCCATGTCAAAACAAACCAATAATTACCAGAACACCCGCCTGGCAAGATTGAGCTTCCTGTGCCTGTTTTTTATTTCTTTCACTGCAATAGTGGGATGCTTTTCAAGTGAGACTACAAGCCCAATCGATCCCGATTCATATACATTGCTAAATACTATTGATATTTCGCCAATATTATCGCCAAGCGGTAACGGAGTTGGACGTCCCGATGTTGTTGCAATTGGAGATGAATTGTACCTTGCCTATGGTATTATAACCGAAAGAAACTTCCACCTTGTTAAGCTTCAAGCAGATTTAGAATTAACCCAAATAGGCGATTCTGCCCTAGAGCTTTTTTCAGGTTACCACGACTTCTCTGTAGATATTAGAGTTTCAAAAGCAAATAATAGCCTTTGGTATGCCTTTGAAGATAACCAATGGAATGCGGCCGTAGACAGCACACATTTTCTTAATGCAGCCTGGTATTCTGGAACCAACACTCTTATTGCTGAACAAACTGATATTGCCACCGGTATTACAACTACTATTCCTGAAGGGTTTCAGGTTGACCCAAATGATGTTCCGCCCAATCCTGAAGCATGTGATGATCCGACACCTTTGTGGCACAACAATTCCTATTACATTTTCACTCGGGCATGGTCCGGATGGATTGAAGAATTTACGCCAGTTTCAAACCACCATGTCCGTGTATTCAATGAGAGCTTTGAAAAAACAGATGACTTTATGGTAGACTTTTCTAGTGTACTGCCGGGAAAATCTTTATCCCAAAACACACTCATAGACATTGATGGTCAGGTATATTTGATTGGTGGGTTTTATAATGCCCGAAATGACATACCGGGTGGCTCATCAATTTATGCAGTACCTCTGGCTGACGACCTGAAAACAACTGTTGGTGATGCGGTGCCCTTATTGGTTGAGCCTGGCAGGTGGCTCCATAAATCGACAGCAGCAAAAATGTATAATGGAAATCTCTACGTTAGTTACCAGGAACTCATAACAGGAGGGAACACCCAAAACCTCGCAATTATTGATGTGAATAACAACTTTGAATTACTTTCAACCGTTGAAATCAGCAGTGATCTCAGCGGAGAAATTATTGCCAGTCACGTTACGTTTGAAATAGTAGGTGACCGGCTTTATATGTTCTATCCGGCACCTGGCGGTCAAATCCATGCCAAGATCTTTGCCATTTGAGACAAAGCCGCTGGTGAACTCAATAATAGCTAGCCACATGGAAGAGCGTACAGGGAGATTCTGATGCTAGCCTGACCAGTAGTGATGCATCGATTTACTACCTATGGGGTAGTGTGACTGGCCCTAGTTATACTGAGACCAATTATTATCTTAACTACTACAGACTGGTACTGCAGAACCGCGCAAACATTTACGGAGCACCGCCATATGCAGATTGTATGTAACTGATAATCAAGGGAGTGATGACAAATGATAATTATTATCGTACTCGGTTGTCATCGCTCCTTTGTCTATGAATCAGATTAAAGATGTAAGTGAAACAGTTGAAACTACGTTACAAAATTCACCATGTAGACTTGCAATGTGAATAGCAAAAATATCTTCCGCTTTATACTCTTTACCATCAGGGCCTAGCCTATCGAATGTCGCTGTTGCATCTGAGACTAACAACACTTCGAAGCCAAGGTTGCCAGCCATACGAGTCGTTGTTGAAACACAGTGGTCTGTGGTTAAACCTGCAATGACAATTTTTTTAATGCCATTTTCTCGAAGGTGTGATTCGAGATTAGTCCCAATAAAAGCACTGTTGACTGATTTTTCAAAGACTTGTTCCCCTTTGATTGGCATAGCTTCTTGTTTGAATTCTACTCCTGGCTGGTTAGGCCTAAGTGGGGAATCTGACTCAATAGAGCAATGCTGAATATGGATAATGGGGCGTTTTGTATTTCTCCAAAAACTGATCAAACGTGATATGTTGTCTTCAGCATTAGGATTATTTCTTTGTCCCCATTTTGGATCGTCAAACCCTTGCTGAACATCAATTATAATAAGAGCTGTATTTGAAGTGATTTTGTAATTCATTTAATTTTCCTGAAGTTTAGTAAGGATAACGCTTTAGTCTTTCCACATCATTTTCGATTTCCATGCCCCTCGTGTGAGTCAGTTTAAGCCTTTGCTCTAAATTATTTTTACGACTTCTTCAAATGGTTTCCTCTGCTTGTTAGCCAGTTTTTTATATCCCTTATTTTGATATCCTAAAGGAGTGATCGAATATATTACTTCATTTTCTTTGAGTGAAATTGCGTCGGATAGTATTTTGGGATCATATGCTTCAATCCAGCATGTTCCAATACCTTCATATTCTGCTGCCAAAATAATATGGTCCATGGCTATTGTTAAATCTGTTTCAATTGAATTATATCCATCAAATGAGCGGACCCAAGACTTTGTTTTATCCCCAATAATTATCAAAATATGTGGAGCATTTTGAAACCACGGCTGTTCGTAACAAGCTCGTACTTTTTCTAGATTATCCTTCGATGAAACAAGAAGAAATGTCCAAGGTTGTCTATTGGATGCGGATGGAGCTAGCCTTCCAGCATTCAAAATTCGATTCAAAATAGCACTGTCAATCTGTCTATCTGGATCATAATCCCTGACACTTTCTCGATTTTTTACCAAATCAAAAAAATCCATCATGTCCTCAATTTCGATAAATATCTAAAGCCAAGTATGTTTGGCCTAACGTTTTGTTAATCTGTCAGTCCAAAGGTCGTACGCTAAGGCCGTCAAACCATACACGACCACCACGATTGTCTGGCGTCGCAATACCGGCGCGGATGCGCACCTCTGTGGTGCCCGCTGGAACCGTGAAAACTGTTTTAACTTGAGTCCAATCCATCGTACCGGTTATGGGGTAATCACGCTGGGTAGTGTTGAAACCAAGCATCTCGGTCTTCGATTCGCCCCAGCATTGAATACAGATCCACGCTGGGCTGTTCAATTTCTCGGCTTTGACCCAGCCACTCAACTCATATGTTTTGCCTTCTTCGTAGCCAGTAATCGTCTTGGTCCAGTTGTAAGCGATCTGCTCTTCTGGATGGTCGAGGTCTATAGCTATAGAGACAGAGCGATTGCCGACATAAGCAACTTGATTGTCCCACTCAAAATCCACAAACTCTTTAGTTCGTGTCACTATTGTCGGGTACCAGTCGTTAGGTGTCTTTTCAAACGTCGATATTGACTCGAAACTACCGTCTATCGATAGTTCAGACGTCTCAGAACCACACCCACCTGCTACAACAACCACGCACATAATAGCCATTACGATTAGTGATTTCTTGTTCACGGCCAACCCCCGTTTGATTTAATTTTAATACCCTGCAACGGCTTCATAATTTTCTAAAATCCTTAACTTATTTCACCCTATGACAATATCGCTATAGCGTCAAAACAATTTGATTCTTATGCAGACCACAAATAAGGGATGCCATTGAAACCGCAATGGAACTGGTGTATGATTTAATCAGTAACAAAATAGTATCAAAGGAGTTTTCTAATGTTTTCAAGATTAACAAAACTCACAGCATTCAGTTTTGCTCTACTCGTGTTATTCCTTTTGGCGATGAATCCTTCTTCATCTCACGCCCAATGTTCAGATGAGGACTATGTTGCTGTATTTGTCTTAAGTGGGCTTGACCCTGATTACGCTCCACTACAAATTGAGATAATGTCTGTTTCTCAAGTTGGGCCCAACACTTATCCTCCCGAAAGTGAAATATTACAAAACGTCTGGGATGCATTTGGATACCAGGTTACCGCTTACCAGATGCCAAGTGAGCTTATCGGGAACATGTGGAGCTGGACTGGGTCAGGAGGCGATATTTCATCCCAAGCTCTTGTAGACCAGAGAGATGGTTCAGTTCTATTTGCTGGAAAGATAGTTTGGATGGGCACTGGCTATATATATCGTCCCACATCGTCTTCTCATCCTTGGGAGCTTCTGACAGGCGATCTCGCACCTGAGCCCATTTCAGTTGGTACTTTTGTAAATTGGTATTGGGAAGGAACTCAGCTAACCAGTGAGCAGCTAACCAGTATGGCAGTTGAACTTCTTAGAACAACCGACGTTATTCAAAGTTTTGGAGATTGTGGGGATTATTCGGTAACAGGTTGGGTTCACACTCCCACTGTTGGGGGATTGGACACTTGGTCAGCTAGTCTAATTATTACGGTTGAAGGAAAAATAGGGCCTCCCTGGAATGGCCAAGTTCCTGTTTCAACCCAAAGCTGGGGTTCTGTGAAGGCTATGTTCAGGTGATTTGCGAATGTTGAAGTACGTGGCCATTGGCGGAAGTCTGGCGTTTGCAGCAGCGGTTCAACCCGGCCCCCTTCAGGCCTATCTCTTCTCGCGCGTCACCGCGATTGGTTGGCGTCGAACCCTTCCCGCTGCCCTGTCCCCACTTCTTAGCGACGGCCCCATAGCCTTGCTGGCTCTTCTGGTGCTTGGACGCCTTTCACCCGGAGTGCAGAGTATCCTGCGACTGGCAGGAGGCGTTCTTCTGCTGTACCTGGCTTGGGGTGCGTTCCAGCAATGGCGTCGCAACGACTCCCAACCTTCAGAACAAGTCGAGAAAACACCCAATACGCTATTTGAAGCCGCATTGGTCAACCTTCTGAATCCTAATCCTTACCTGGGTTGGACTCTGGTTCTCGGGCCCACTGTAGTTTCAGCCTGGCAGGAAGCCCCTAGCTCGGGTGTCGCAGTTGTTGTGGCCTTCTATGCCACGATGGTCACTACAATGGCTGTTCTGATATTCTTGTTCGGTAGCGCGCGACTCCTGGGAACGAGATTCCAACGAGTTCTGATGTTCGTCTCGGTCTTGATTCTTGTGGGCCTTGGCTTTTATCAGCTGGCAATGGGCGCTCAGTATTTCGATGCGACGTTGTAGTGAAGGCTCGTATAGACTGCCTAAAAAGATGATGCAATTGACATGGTTTTGGGTTGCTTTACAGTGCAACAAGTTACAAGATACTAGAGAATGGCATAGGAGTTTTATGCAGACTGTATAATCACAGTTATGCATACAAACCAAAGAAAGATTGCTAAGTGCACACTAGAAACCTAAAGGGTACTAACAAATGAAATTATTAGTTCGAAATCTTGCTCGTAGTATTACCGAGGAGGAAATAAAAATACTCTTTAGTGAATATGGCACCGTGCAATCTTGTGATTTAGTGTTAGATAAGGTCACAGCCAAGTCTAAGGGTTTTGCTTTTGTAGAAATGCCAAAAATAAAAGAGGCTAATACTGCGATAAAGACCCTCAATGGTAAAAAATTATCTAATCAAACAATTCGTGTTAAAAAAGCTGAAAATTAAATTATGTGTATCAAGCAATCAAACAATCCCTTGCACGGTATAACCCTGGAGAAAATTGTAATCAAATTGCATGAACACTATGGTTGGTATGAGTTGGCTAACAGAATCAATATTGATTGTTTTAAAACTGATCCATCAGTTAGATCATCTTTAAAGTTTTTACGTAAAACACCTTGGGCAAGAGACAAAGTTGAGAATTTGTATATAGCAACATTTTGTGCATAACAAGAGCTTGAACCTAAACTTTTCAATGAAATGCCTTTTCCTAAATAAACTTGTTATATTCTTCGAAGGATTAAATATATGTACGTTATATTTTTATCCCGTTCTATTATTTAGAGAAACAGCATTAAAGAAAATGCAATAACTCCTAATATGAGCATAGCAAGCCCTGCCATTACGGCAATTTTTCTTCTCTTTTTTTCCTCTTCAGTGAGTGGTCTTATCTTGTTTTCTTTTTTATATTTATTTTCAATTGCTTGTCCAATTGATAATCCAAAAGCCATGCCTATTGCAGGTCCTACTCCAATCAAACCATAATTATTTGTAGCGACACTAAGAGAAATACCAAGTCCAGAAAAAATGGCAACTCCTATTCCCATCCACAAACCTAAAAAGTGCCCTTCTGGGTATTTCTTGTTGTTATTTATCTCCATTTATACTACCTCCTATTTTCGATTGTCTTTAGACTTTCTATACACATAGCATAACGACGCTTTAATTGCCGTCAGTGTGAATTTCCTGTAGCTAAGAAAAATGGTCATCAATATTCTTAATCAACTCTATAGACGAAATCATACGAAGAAGGTTACAGATATTTGATATATAGACTAGAATATTTTTGAATATTGTTGATGAACTTTTTGAGTAGTGGGCTTTTCGCTAGAGGAGAAATTAGCCTGGTACGAACTTGATCTGCATCGGTTGGCTGATGGTGCATGGCGAGTAAGGACTGCTCGGATTGCAGTCAGGTGTTGGCAGGTTGAAAACACGACTCCTGGGAACGAGATTCAAACGAGTTCTAATGTTCGTCTCGGTCTGGATTCTTATGGGCCTTGGCTTCTACCAACTGGCAAAGAGCTTTCAATACTTCGGTATGACTTAACAAGCCGCTTGAACAACGAAGGAATGTTGTTAGTGTATAGGAAGTAAGTATTATGGCACAGTCCCATAGTTACGGAGGCAAATCTATGAAAGAGAATTCTCTCTCGGCAAGAGAATGGCGTGAACGTATCATTTTGGCATTGCTGTTTATGGCAATTGGATCATTAATCATGGTCGTTTTCAGTCCATGGGCACCGTTACTTGACAAGGTTACTGATTACCTAGGCAGATTTGGTCTTGCCGTGCTCCTCCTGACGTTGACATTGCTGGCAAGCAGGGCCTCACAATTTGAGAAGTATCGGCCACTATTGCTAGGGCTATTCATTATGAGTGTCGCAGTTTCGCTTGACTGGATCTTTGGTATATACCTGATCGAATACTTGGGTGTAACTGACGGGTCTCCCGCTGGTTGGGCGCTCTTAAAACTGAACGAGTGCATCGTGATAGTAGGTGTGATCATCCTTTTCACCAAGCTGTCACGCGGCACCCTGGGCTCGATTTATATCCAGAAGGGAAATCTGAAACTGGGCCTCATCATCGGATTAGGCACCTTTTTACTTGCTGCGGCCGGTTCCATCCCAATGGCAACACTGTTCAATGCTCAAGACCTGAGCCTGGCAAGGATACTGCCCTGGACACCCTGGTTATTAATATACGTTCTGTCAAACGCCACCATGGAAGAGCTCTTGTTCCGAGGCTTGTTTCTGCGCAAACTACAGCCATTCTTCGGCAAGTTCCTTTCAAATTTCATGATTGCCCTTGTATTCACTGCGCTCCATGGGGCCGCGATCTATAGTGCAGATCAATACATGTTTCTTGCCATTCTCTTTCCACTCGCGTTGACCTGGGGATACATCATGCAGAAATCAGATAGTGTGTGGGGCTCGATACTGTTTCATGCCGGGATGGATATTCCGATCATGCTCGGCATTTTTTCGAATCTTGTGTAGATTGTTCTGTGTGAGAACTACAGGCAGTTATGCCACCTAATAACAACCAACAATACCTTTTTAACGAATCTGAGCGAAGCGAAGGAATAAGCCACCTTGGTAAAGGTGGCTTATGGTGAGTATAAAAAGGTGATTAAGTTTATTCTCTACGAATAATCCCCCCGCTTGAACAGCCAGAACCCAAGCCCTGAAAATCCAAAGCCAAGCGCAATCGGATAAAGCATTGCCCATAACAGGTATCCGGTATGTCCAAAATTATCCAGAATCAGATATGCCGATGGGCCAAGCAGAACCAGATGAGGGTCAAAGAGCATCATCGATGCTGTTCTGAACACCTGCATCGGATTGGCCAGTGAAATTGCAATGGCAGTTTCCGCTGGCAGTCCCTCTTTGATCAATGCGCCAAGTAGAATCAGATCCAGGAACAAGAGAAGCAGAAGCCAGGTCATGAATGCTGCGCCTTGAGCTACATCGGTGGATTTTGCGATTGTGGAAATCAGCATGCCGATTCCAAGGAAACACCAAGCAAGAGCAGCCAGTAATCCTGAGTAGAAAACAATATCCATCCAGGGAACTTCAACGCCTTTTATCATTCCGTAAACAACACCAAGCATCATTGCACCGATAACAGGCAAATAGATTACAACAAACCTGCCAACCAGCTTACCCCAGTACCAGGCAGAGATACTCACAGGCATAGCCAGAATATATTCAAAAATTCCAGCCTCCCTGTCACCCACAACTGAACGTACGGTTGTGATGAGCATGAAGATCGGTAATATTGCCATGGTAATCTGCAAGTAGGTCACAAGTAGCCTGGACAAGCCGGTAAATCCCATCACGCGGGATTCAGTAAGGCCCGAAACAAACAGACCAACCATTACGCCACCAAAAACCAGAGCGTAGACAAAGAACCATTTTGCTCTGAGTGTCTCGCCAATGTCGGCCATCGCCATTTGATATAATTGCTTCATCGATCAAATCCTTCTGCTATCAGTGAGCCTTTTGGCCTCTGCTGTAAATGTGGCCAATAGCTTTATCGTAATCATAGGCACCTTCCTGATAATCAGGTTGTGCGCCAAGGCCAAAGTCCATAGGAGTTGTTTTACCTGGGATATACCATGCTTTTGTTGCATCGATCCAGTCGCCGTTACGCCAATCGGTAACCCAGATTTCAGTTCTTGGGTCTTTATTCCATGATTGTTCATTCAGCCAGTAAACTGCACAGCCAATGTCATCGAAAAAGTAGAGTTTTGTCCGACGACCTTCTTCTCCACCTCGGATCTGAGCAGAGTAGTTATGATCACTGACTGCCATGATACATCTTGCGCAGACGTCTCTGTCCCAGTGAACAACACCAGGGCCAGTTTCCGGAGCAGAATCACAGCCTGCAAGAATTGCGATCAACAAAATTAGTGGAAGTAGTTTTTTCATTGGCTTACTCCTTCATGTCCAGACCTGCAAGCAGGCCTGAGTATCTTGATAACATACCCAGGAATCTGAGTCTGTCCGGACCGGCAACTTTGCCATTCCAGATTTGACCAATGTTATCAGATGTGAATTGCCACTCTTTGATTGCGCCGGCAAATGCATCGTTTGGTTGATGCAGCTTTACGGTACAATCCAGAATTGTTGAAATATCAGATGTGTCTTCAACGTGGTCATTCAGAATTATTTTTCCGCGATCCATTTCAATAACCCTGTTAACCAATGACGACACCTCATCCAGTCTGTGACTGGAAATTATCATCGACATGTTTTCAATCCGCTCTGCAAGAAGCTTGAAAAACACCTGTCTTGCACGAGGATCAAGATTTGCGGTCGGCTCATCCATTACCAGCAGGTCAACAGGCCTGCCAAGTGCCAGGCCAATCAGAACTTTCTGTTTTTCTCCACCGGAAAGTTTTACAAACTGTCTTTTTCCGAACTCTGAATATTCCAGACCAAGCTGTTCAATAATTTCAATAATCGGTTTTTTCGGACACTCGCAAATTGTTGAAACAAAGTTTACCAGTCTGCCAACTGTCATTTTCAACGGCGGTGAAAGCTGTGGTACAAAACCGATTCGCTTCAAGACCTCAGTCCTGTTTTCGCGCGGCACCATCTCATCGAACAAAACCAATCCCTGGTAAGTGTACTCACCAAGAATACATCGTATCATTGTTGTTTTACCGGCGCCGTTTGAGCCGACAAGAGCAATCCTGTCACCCTTGTCAACCACCAGGTCGATACCTTTAAGCACCTTAGTCTTACGGAATGATTTTTTGACGTTCTCAAGTTTTATCATTTCTACTTCCCTACCTTGAACTTGAATGACAATGCTCCGGTTGGACAGACATCGATACATCTGCCACACCTTGTACAATCAGCACCGAGTTCAGTATTCAACTTCACTGCTGCGCCTTTTTTTGTGCTATGCAAAACATGAGGCACAAGACAGACTTTTCTGCATGCACCATCATTAAAACATTTTCTTAAGTCGTGTTTTATTTTCAGTGGGGCTGTTGCGCCAACCAATCCATATGTCAGGCCGATAGGACAAGCGTACCTGCACCAGAACCGTCGGGAATAAAACACTTCGAAAACCAACAACGCCACTACCCACAGCAGAATGACCGATGGGCCATAAACCAATGCCCTGCTCAAAATTCCTGTCGGTGAAATTGTTTCATAAACTGTGTAGCCAGTTACATAAGCAAGAACAGCAAAAACCAGCCATAGAACAGCCCTTGCCTTGCGATCAAAATCATGATGTTTGATCCAGCTGAACTTTGGTGAGAGTTTCAGATGAATCAGTTCAGCCCACTCACTCAAAAGGTGGTAAGGGCAAATCCATGAACAGAATGTTCTGCCACCAAGTAACCACCAGACAATAAATACAGTAACAACACCTATAACCAGATTGATCACAATCTGTTTAAATGCAAGCGTTATCTGCAGTGCCGAATTCAGATCTGCCATATGGAATCCGACAAACCTTGATGCTGTCAACGCACCTTCAACAAGTTGCAGATCCAGACGGTAAGACAAAACAAAGAGCAGGTTCACAACAATAATGCTGATCCATCTTTTACGACGCCATTTCTGGGGCGAATTGAATTTTTTCTTTCGCTCAGCTTTAATGTGCAGAGACAGCTCCCTGCCACGAATTTCAGTCTTTCTCTGATGTTCAGCAATGGTCCTTTTTGTCATCGCTGACTGCTCGGCTTTAACCGGATCTTTTCCAAAAAGAACAGCGAATGATTGCATCAGGTTTTTCATGCCATCACTCCCCTTCCCGATTCGTCCATCACAATCACGCCCGGTTCAGTTGGGCAGATCATTTCGCAAACTCCACAACCAACACATCCTGCCATAATCTCTGGTGTAAATTTACCATCACCAGTTGGCACCAACTGAATTGCATGTTCAGGTGGACATTGATTTGGATCTCCTGCCGGTGGGTTACCTGCATCACATTGTGCAATTCTGATTTCGATAGGACACTGCCGCACGCACAAATCACAAATCTCAAGATCGTACTCGTGTTCTGCTACTGGCAGCGGATTCCATCTGTCGATTTCATCGTATCTCAGTGTGCCTTCAAAATCAGCACCCCTTGCCAGACCTTTGAATCCTTTACCGTGCATTGCCAGACACTTGTCTGGTCTGGCCAATACAGCCGTTGCCATTCTTGCCTGGTGCGGATAATTGATATGGTGGGTTAATGCACCAGTTGGACATGCAAGCACACACTGCAGACCGTCACAGGAAAAATCACAAGCTTGAAGCCGTGGCTCAATAAATGGAATACCAACACCAAACCCATCATCGATATCTGTAATTTTGATGGCCTCAACGGGACAAACCTGCACGCACTGTCCGCACTTTATACAGGAAGCTAGGAAATCTTTTTCAAGCAGAGCTCCTGGCGGGCGAAGTCTTTTGACCCACCCTTTCACAATTGGGATGTATCCAAGAAGTGACACTGCAACAAGACCCGATGCGGCAATCATTGTGCGTAGAAAATTCCGACGAGTTGTTTTACTCATCTTTTAAATCCTCCTTGTTCATCACTGGCACTTTGTCTCTTATCAGCAGGGACGGGTCCGAAAATGGAGCAAGCCGTTCCAGAAAATCGATTACTTCAAGCAGTGGTGAGCCTTTGAAAAACTGAGCAAAAGGCCTGTCGCGCCATAGCCTGTCTGCATAAGCATAAATCTCGTGCGGCTTATCGCCTATACCATCTTCATCCATATCAAAACCATTATAATCCGACCAGTAATTGCCTTCCCATTCATTCCTGTTCGCAGTCATTCCACCACCAACAAAAACCTGAGTCAGGTTATCGGAAATCTGGTTGCCCTTAAAAATGTTACCTTGCCAGTCATTCAGAAATCGGATGCCGATTCCATTGTAAGCAATCAAATTGTTATTAAAAAGGTTCACTGTGTCAGGCTGATATGGAGAAACATCAATGTAAAGTCCACTTGCGCAGTACAGAACTTTGTTATCCTCAATCACAAGTTCTGATGTTTCCTTAAACCCGATTCCAACTCCAGTGGGTCCATTGGCATGAGAAATTGAGTTATTGCGAACTATAATACCGTCACTGTACATCAGAAATATGCCGACAGCATTATCATAGTAAACATTATCTTCAACCAGATTGTATTTGGAATACATAAAATGCAGGGAGTATCGGCTGCCGCTGAGCTTGTTGCCCTTGATAGTATTGTCCGACGAATACCATACAACCATGTCACGCACATCTTTGCAGGTATTGTTCAGAACCTTGTTGTGAAAACTATACCAAAGACGAATAGCATCGCCTTTTTGACCAAGATCAAAATCCTGAGATGAAATATGATTTGAGCGCAAAATATTATGATCAGATTGTTGAAGATCGATACCAAACAAACAGTTCTCAATTACACACTCTTTAATCACATTGTAATTACCACGAACCTGAACACCTGAATCAATGTCGTTATGTTTGCTGCCTGAGTTTTTAAGATAAAGCCCTTCGAGAGTCACACCGTTGGATTCAATCAGGATAACTGTACCTTCACCACCGGCATCAATCGTAACCCAGCCATCGCCATCAATTGTAATTGGGGAAGTTATTACTACAGGGCCAGAGTAGATTCCAGCTTCGGGTTTTAGTGTCCCGTTTGCAGGTGTTGCATCAACCAGTTCCTGAAACGATGGATAATCAGTAGCCCCCTGAATGCCCGAGGCAAGCAGGAGGCTAATAACAATTAGAAAAAGGAGATTACTCTTCTTCTTCAGCAACATCAGAGTCCCTTCTGGTGCGCAAATAAACTGCGATAACCAGAAGCGCAGAAAACAGAACCAACATCCAGAATCCTGTGTATGGATAGGAGTTGGTTGTAAACTGAGCTACTTTTCCCTGGCCAAATGCAGTAGGCATAAATGCCTTCAAGGAAAATGCGCCCATGCTATTCATGTTGTGACCGTACCACCACAACCATGTGACATATTCAATCACAAAGTATAATGGTAAACCAATAGGTACAGCAACAAGCAGCCAGTTGAAAAAGCCTTCTGGCTTTCTTGCCACAACCAGCAATAAAATCATTATTCCGATAACGCCCCAGAAAATTACATTTCCAGCATTTGATACTTTGGAAACCATCGGCATAAGAGCATCTTCGCCACGGAAATATTTGCCGAGACTTTTTTCATAGTGCCACGACATAAACTGTTTTCCGCTTCCATTCCACTCTTCAGGCTCAGAACCTTTTCTTTCCTGATATGCTTTGAAAGCATCTTTCATGTAGGCAATGCTATTTGCTTTACCGGTCAGTTCCTCAGCGGCAACAGCTTCTTCAACAACCACCACGCCGTCTTCTTCAATCTTAATTTCTTCTCCAGCTATTGATGCTTTTAATGCTTCAAAAGCAGACATACCCGAAGGTAGCCTTGCCGTCTCACCCTCCATCGCAGCTCTAAGACCAGCAAGGTTGCCGTCATCTACATCATCGATTTCAGCTTCTTCACCAAGTACAGTGATTCTGCCTTCAAGGTAGTTTCCGTTATGGTATTTTATTCCATCAGCACCAAACCAGGTCATACTCATCCAGATTGCAAGAAGCAGAAACCCGCTACCCATAACAATTGTACGGATCATAGGTTTCTGAATTACATATCCAATCAGCATTACTCCAACAAGAGCTAACAGGAATATTGAGAAGAAAAGCTCAACGGGCCCACCTGCGGCGATGGGATACATTCCAACATAGTGATTGATTGTATCCATTTCGTGAACACAATCTAAAGCTTCGTCAGATGCAATTTCTGCCTTTTCCATCAATTGACAGCCGTTAAAAACACCGTTCAAGTGAAACAGTATTCTTACACCATCAGGAAATGCTTCTTCTGGATAGTTTGGAGCCTCAAGAGAAACCCACCAGATTGCAGAATTATAAATTGGAAACAACAGGCCAACAGCAACCAGAATCAGGATACTGCTGACCAAAATATTGTTGTTTTTCTTTTCCATCTTTTCACCTTCTCACATCAGAGAATGATTAGTAATTGTTTAGTCAAAGTCAGGATTCAGCCAGTCAACAGATGGTGCCAGTTTTTCAGCAGGCACAGGAATGCGTGACACATAGTTCACAACTTTCTTCATATCCAGGTCTGAAAACTCAGCAATCTGTTTAACCATATCTGGATTTGCATTACGACGCTTACCGTCACGAATCCACTCAAACTGACGCAACATGTACAGATAATGCTGACCTTGAATTAGAGGATAAAACTTTTCAACGTCACCTTCGCCAATTTCGCCATGACATTGAACACAGTTATCCTTGTACAGTTTTTTGCCCTGCTCAAATTCAGGAGTACCTTCTGCCCACTCACCTTTTCCATTATCGGGATTCATTGGCAGTTGTTCAATATAGGCAGAAACATCAACCAGTGCTTGTGGTCCACCAATTGCCTCTGGCAATGCAAATGGATACATAGTCGGATTGTCACGATTCAAGGCGCGAATATCAGAAAGCTGTTTAATTGCAATAGCCATATGCTGGCCAGCAAGCTGAGGGAAAGTACCATCTTTTGTTCCCCAACCTTCAGTCAGGTGACATGCGGCACATACTTCATAAACCTCGATGGCGTTTTCAAGGTCTGGAACCAAGTTAAGCGCTTCATCCTGTTCTCCACCACCCTCATTCCAGGCAAATGCTGCTGGAACAAGTGACATGACAATTGCAATTGTCAGTAATAATCTAATCATTGTTCGGTCTCCCTTATTTTGTTGTTTCTTCTTCTACAGAAGGTTCAATAAATGGTCTTGGCAGTGTGCTGATATATTCAGCAAGATGTGCCATTTCTTCCTCATTTACAAGGTGCATGATTCCCTTCATGCCTAGAACATCCATACCGTTTGCACGGTCACCGTTCTTGATGTCTGTCATCTGCTGTAACGAATATTCTTTTGTGTGTCCAGCAATCCGTGGATACTTTTTCAGGATTGGTGTTGCACCATCTTTACCATGGCAAGACCAGCAGGTTCTTTTGTTGAATAGAATTGCTCCAGGTGATTCAGGGTCAACAATTCCGGTTCCAACTTGTTTGTCTGCTCCAAGTTCTGTTGCAATAAACTTTGCAAGTATAACAATATCTTCTTCGGTAACAGCTTCCATAATCGGCTTCATGGCTGCAGTCTGACCATTATGCCTGTCGCCTGATTTAATTTCCCGTAACTGTTTTAATACATATTCTTCGCCTTGATGTGCCAATACTGGATAGTTTGGTAATAGCGGCTTTACGCCATCGTCACCATGACAAGTGTTACATGTTTTATCCCGATACAACTGAGCACCGACAGAAAGAGGTGCTTCTTCAGCTCCAGAATTATCGAGTCCCTGTCTAGTTTTGGCTTCAGCAATTCTTTCTTCTCTGTCAGCACATTCGCAGCCTACAAGAGTAATTGCTAAAACAAGTAAAATTAATGTTGTGATAATTCGACGCATCAGAAAACCTTCCATCAGTGTTCACTGTCAAAAACCAGGCTCCAAGATAACATATCCGGAGCCTGGTTAATACCATCTATTTGCCTAACTCATAGTAAGTTAGTTGACTTTCACAGCACCATTCTGCTCGAGATAAGTCTTTGCTCTTAGACCAAGGTCAGCAGTTTTAACTTGATACTGCCACCATTGGTTTGCCCAAAGCATTGCATTCTGGTAATCACCTTCTGCTGCAGCTGCTTCAGATTTTGCTTTTACTTCTTCAACAAATCCGAGCTGATCAAAAGCATCGGTTACAAGGTCAACAACAGTTGGGAAGTCCTTGTAGTTGAAGCTTGTGATAATAGCTACAACGCTATTGATGATATCCTGAGTTGCAAGGTTTGTTGCAACCTGAGCTTCGTAATCTTCCTTGGTGTAAACAGTTCCAACTGCCATTTCTTTCTCTTCAGCTACATAACCTTCTGGTTGAACCAGGAGGTAACCTTGCATCTCAAGGTGCAGAGCTGAACAGAACTCAGTACAGTAGTAAGGATAAACACCTGGTTTATCAGCAATAAATGTTGTCGATGCAGTTTTACCTGGCTCAACTGAAAGCTGAACGTTCTGACCGTACATTGCGAAACCGTGGACTTCGTCCTCAGCGCGCTCAAGGTTTGTCAGGTGGATAGAAACTTCATCACCAACTGTAACTTCAATAATTTCAGGAGTGATGTGTGAACGGATAAGTGTTCCGTATACATCAACTTTATTTCCGTTACGTTCAACTTTTTCACGACCCGCACGACAGCGGTAAGGTGATTTTTGGTCTGTACGACTGTCCCAACCAACTTTGTATCTGTTTGTTGGTTTCAACTTGTCAGCTTTGATAGCAACTGCATAGTGAGGCTCACCAAGAGGCAGAGGCATATCATAAAGCAGCGACATGTTTGCGCCACTGATATCAATCAGCTGGTGGTTCTGTGGGTGCAGAGGTCCAACCGGGTTAAATCTGTCGATAGACAATTTGTTCAGAGCAACAAGGTACTTTCCATCAGGAGTTTTTGAGTCACCCTCCATAGTCATCAAGTGACCAACATTGTAATGGATAGGAATGGTGTTCAGAACTTTACCAGTTTTGTAATTCCACTTTGTGATTTGTGAATCTACATAAATTGAAGTATAGCAAACGCCATCTTCAGAATCGAACTGGGTGTGCAGTGGACCAAGACCAACATTAACTGAACGCTCAAGAGCTGTTTCCAGACCAATGATTGGCAGACCATATGGGTCGTAACCCTCAAAGTTTCCACTATCAATTGCAGCCATGATTTTTTCAAAGCTGTATACCCAGGCATGACTGTCCAGCTTACCGGAAACAATAATATGATTTCCGTCAGGTGTAACGTCACAGCCGTGAGGTGATTTTGGTTCAGGAATCAGGAACATGATTTTTTCTTCAATTGCCTGATCCATTGAAATCAGATATGAACCATTAACTTTTTCAACTTTACCAGCAGCTACAAGTTCAGCAGCCTTTTTCCAGTTTGTAACATGCATGAAGTCTGTATCTTTTGAAGAACAGCCAGCCTCAAATGGAGGACGACCGCGCTCGATACCACCAACATAACGTTCTGAACAGAAAGAGTTAGTGAATCCCCAGCCATATGAAGGACCTTTACCAGCATCACAAAGATCCTGGCTATAAGGAGGCATTTCAAAAGTAAATGAATTTTCAGGCTCAATACGACCAATTTCACGGTTGAACTTCCAGTAAGTCAAACCACCGCGATATTCTTCGTTAAAATCTTCCAGAGGAACAAAGTCATCTTTGTAAGGAGCAGCATACTGACTTGCTTCCATAATGTATTCATTGTTTGGTGTTACAAATGCTCCACCGTGATCAGATTTAAAGAATGGGTTGACCACAATCTGTTTTGTTTCAAAGTCGTGTAGATCAATTACAGCAAGACGAGGGTTGGCTTTGTCATTGATGAAAACAAACTGGCCGTCATACTCGCCATCAGTCTCAGAGAAAGCTGGGTGGTGAGTATCACCATATACTATGTCTTTACCATTAATGCGACCTTGAGCAAGAACAGCTTTTGACTCATCATCAAAGCCATATCCCTGCCATGGTTCAGGTGTAAATACAGCAACGTATTTAATGATACGCATTGAAGGAATACCGTAGAAAATCACTTGGCCAGACTGACCACCAGAACTACAAACGATGTACTCATCACGTCCACCTGTTGGAACGTAAGTCTTGGCTGCTGCCAAAACATCTTTCTCGGTTAAACCGCGCTCTGTCATTACTTTCTGTAATGCAGATTGAGCCAGAACCGACGAACTGGCAATCATGCTGACTGCAACT
>JAAESD010000215.1 GCA_024229695.1 bacterium | reverse complement strand
GACGATCTTCGAGCGACTGCTTGCGAAACCGATCACATCGAGCTAACCAGTGTACATTACTACACAAAGGACACTTGGGTGTCTTGTTTGATGCATTTGAATACTGTGATTCCGTTTGAGTAGAAAACCCTGCTGCTCTGGCACTTGTCTGTCGCTTTTGTTGATTGACAACGGGTTTGAATTTGTTTTCATTGACTATCTTGCCGAAGATAGGGTGAGTAGCTGCTCTTGCCTTGCTTGAAACGAACTCTGTTATGTCATGAACAGTTATCTCTCTATTTTCTCTCTCCATAATTCTGTCAACGACGTCTCTCCACTGCAGTTTGAGACCGTAAGGCAGCCTATCAATAACCTTCTTTAGATTATCAGGATGGTCGAGCCTATTTGAATACCCTATTTCTTTCAAGGTATTAGAGCAACTGGTAAGTTCTATAGAAAACTGCTGCAGGGCGTTTCCATCTTCTGCTTTTATAGGTTTACCCTCTATAACTCTTTGCACATGCGCTGTAGCAATTCTGTAGTTTTGACCGAATTTTTCTTTTAGCAGACGTCTAGCTGTTGTATAGCCTTCACTTTCCCTCATCGATAAACAGCTTTTCATGAGGTCTTGAGCTGCGCCAGTGGTGTACTGAACAAGATAGTACAGTCGAGTGCTAGGACTAGTTGTTTTTTCCTCGATTATGTGCTCAAAAGAACGAACAAAGTCAGAATAATCAATGGGATCACCACTGAAAACCTGCATTGTAGGCTGTGGTAGCGTAAGCGCCATGACGCCTTGTTGTTGTTGTAGTATAAGTTGCTGAAGAGCATTGTTCTGATACTGAGTCTGATCCTGGACTATTGGTGTCTGATAGACTTGCTGAGGAGGCTCTGAATCATGTTGCGTAAGAACAGGATAGGTTGGTTGAGGATGGTTTATGACTGGTGGTCTGGGAGCGATACTAGAACTGCACTCTGCTTGCTCATAAACGTTTCTTTCAGCCTCTGCAGCGGCAATATCTGAGTGGAGCTCCAATTCTATTCTCTGTTGCTGAACTTTGAGCTCTTGAATTTGTAACTCGTGTAACCGTTTCAGACTTTCAGCTTTAGCCTCTAGTGCAGCTTTCTTAGCAGTGGCTCTTGCTTTGTCACTGGCTGTACTTCTATCAGACCTTGCCTTAGATGATCTGGTAGAAACTGAAATGTTGCTTATTGAATCCTCTGGTCGAACATCGATACGAGGCTCTAGTAACTTCTTTGTTTTTGTTTCCAAATTTGAAACTAGATCCAAAACTGCATTATGATAGCGTGCAGACTCTTCTTTCTCCACTTGAGCCTCTAATTTACCATCATATGCTTCATGCGCAGTTTGAAATTCCTTAAAGGAGTGTCTGAT
>JAAESD010000214.1 GCA_024229695.1 bacterium | reverse complement strand
TGTTATTGCTGGAAACTTTTCTCCATCGTCAGTAACTATATTGGCAAAGACTTTGGTGTTGCTATCAGGAATAATTTTACTGCGAGCTGCAGGGTATTTCAGATCACCATAGCCGTAGCCATTGAGAATGTTGTCTTCGTCAAGCTTGCCCATTGGCACCTGACATTTTGATGCCGATGTCTTGTTAGCAAATTGCAGAACACCAGACGCATAAGATTTTTCACTCGATGCGTAATAGTGGATATGCTGCACGCCAGCCAGGTTACTGAAAAAGCTGTTAGGCAGGTAAGCGCCCTTGAGGTTCTGAACTCCGGAATCGAAAGTGAGCAGCAGGTTACCGCCAGCTTCAATGTATTGTCTGAACCATGGCTCAAAAGATGAGTTCATGATTTTACAGGCACCGTCAGGCAGAATAATTACCGGCACTGTTTCAACCAGTGTGGATGGATTAGCGTTCAATAGTGAATATTGATCCAGTCGGGCGTGGGAGACACCCTCTTCATCTAGCACACTTTCAAAACCGGCAAGGGAACTTTCACAAGTATCAAGATGCCTTGGATTGAATGCCAGCACGACGCGGATTGAATCGTCACTGGAGAAGCTGAAGTCATCGCGCATCTGGAAAAGACCAACCAGCAGGAAAAGCAGACATAAAGCCATGACTATAATTTTAAAGCCGTTTGCTAACATTGCACAACTCCTTGGCCTTCAGTTAACAAGTAACCATAGATGTTGATGTTCTCCTTCAGCACGATCGCCTGTTTACCAATTACCGATACATACTCATCGGGGACTCCAATTTGTGAGCCTTCAGAAATTGTTACTCCACATTGGCTGAAAACCGAGCCTCTGATTTTGCAATTCTTGCCGATAGTTATGCACCCTTCAGCAAACAGATTGCCACTGACTGTGCAGTTATCGCCAATTTCCAGGTCACCATGACACTTGATTGATCCACCAAAAGTACATTTGTCGCCAGTTGTTACATCGTGGTCAGCAATAATGCTTTTAGATGTTGTGTGGCCACTTTTAATTTCAGTGTCGGATGGTTTGTAGGTTGCGATGTCAGCAATGTTCTCAATATCATCGGGATAAACTACAGGCACCGACGATTGTATTGAAGCCGGTTTACTGCTTCCAGTAGAAACAGGTAAGCCAAACAACCTGCGGAAATGAACATCGTTGGTCAGCTTTATCGACCCAACTGCAGAAGTGCTATGTCCCAGATCACATCCGGACTCAACGAAAATATCTTTTTCTGAATCGATCCAGCGGACAACTGTACTCCCTTTACCAAGAGTAATGTTGCTGTCCCCAGCAATGGTTCGCACCAGATTATCTTCGCCAATTACTACTTCACCAAGTGAGTAGATATCGTTCTCAAAATGCACACCAGGTTCCGATTCCAACTCTTCATTAATATACAAAACATTTGTGATTACAGTGTCGTCTGCAACTTTGCGTTTGTTGCTGATTTCCACAACCTCATCTGTACTGAATGTAATTGTGTGAGTACCAGGATCGTTTGTTTTCCCTTTGAGTCCTCTTTTGAAGATTTTGCGCGCAGATTTTCCCAGGTATCTTGGATCACGGCTGTAATCCATATCGATAGGCAACGGGTACCTGTCCTTGGGTTTCCAGACCTCTGTCAGGCCAGGAATAAATGGCAGCACAATCATCAGAGTGAATGTAAACAATATGACAAAAGGCATCCACGGTTGGAACGGAGGCATCTCTGCCTGTGTACTGATGTTGTCAACATACAGGTTGGAGTCATTGACAACATTGTTTGTTGCACTGGTAACTCCAACACCAATAATTGCTGTTATTGCGAGGCAGACTACAATCAGGGGGAAAAGTCTTTTCATTATTCATTCCTCCTGAATCGAGCTGTTTTATCCCAGGTTATTTTTCTGTTCGACACTCGATCTCCAATTGCCTGGAAGAATCCGACAGTAATTGTCCAGATATTCATCAGGAAGTAGAACATCAGGAATGGAAGCAGCTTCACACGATGACTTGTGCCATCCAGCAGTGATGCAGTTCCAATCTGATAAAACGGAGCAAAGTTACCAAAGGAGTTATACGCAGCAACTGCAAAGAAGACCAACAGGCTTTCCCAGATCTGCATTTCTCCCAGGTAGAAAAGAGCAATGGAATCTACTATGCCAATAAACAAAATTACTGGCAGGATATAAATTGTAAGCAACAGTATAGCGTCAAATTTTTCAGACTTTGTCAGCCACTTTGACTTCAACAAAGGCATGAAATTTCTAAACATGACCATGTTATGTCCGCGACTCCAGCGCTTGATCTGTTTTGCGCGAACTTGCCAGGTCTCGGGAGCTTC
>JAAESD010000213.1 GCA_024229695.1 bacterium | reverse complement strand
TATCAGTTATGTACAGTTGATGAGACTGCAGTATCTGTATTTGATTTAGCAGAAGGTAGTTTTCTATTAGGTGACGGTGATCTTTCAGGAGTACTTCAACTTTCTCATATGCCATCATCTTATAACAAGCGTTTTCAGCTTGGCGATGGTGTTAATAACCACAACTGTAACTACGGTTTAGGAGGATGGTTTTCATGGGATGGAATTATAAATGGAGAGGAGGTAGATGGTTTATCAGGTGATATTGTTATTGATCTTGAAAATTGTGTAGAAGAGCAACTTGAGTGTGAGGAGTATTCCGAGTTGGTATTTACTGCAATAGATTTAGATTGTGGACGTGTACTTTCAACAACTGTTAGAGTTGATCGCAACGACACCACAGCTCCAGTAATTTCTGCTGGCCCACTTGATGCTACTGCTGAATGTGATGATGTTCCTGCAGTTGCTGATAATAGTGAAGTAATAGCTACAGATAATTGCGCAGGCGATGTTACCATTGCTTACGAAGGAGAGGTTAGAGTTGATGGCGATTGCCCCGACAGCTATACTTTAATACGTCGTTGGTCAGCCACTGACGTTTGTGGAAACGAGAGTATCCATACTCAAACGTTAACTATAGAAGATACTACTGCTCCTGATATCGATCCTGCTGCATCTGATGCAACAGTTGAGTGCGATGGAGCTGGGAATGGCGCTGAGCTTACAGCTTGGTTAGATTCTAACGGTGGAGCATCTGCTACAGATAATTGTGGAGATGTTACTTGGAGTAATGACTTTATTGAATGTGAAATAGAGTTAGGGGACTTTCTAACATATAAGCAAGATACATGGGGCTCATCTAATAGCAACAGTGCGTCCGATGCTTTAGATGCGAGTTTTGACGATGTATTTCCAATAGGTTTAACGGCAGGCTGTAGTGACGGGTACGAATTACTCTTCACAAATTCGGATGCTATAGACACCTATTTACCTTGTACAGGAGGTGCTCAAGATTTGGTTTTGACCCATGGCGGCTCAGATCCAACAGAGGCAGCAACGGACCCAACATGTTGGGATAATTCATTGGTAAGTCATTTAATCACGGCGAAGCTCAACGTAGGATTTGATGCTTATTTCTCCGATTTTAGTCCTTCAGAGGAGTGGACAGGTAATCTTATTGCAACGGATGGTTTGTTTAAGGGAATGTCGGTGATTGAAATCATCGAATTAGGAGACCAAGTATTAGGAGATTGTAACAATGATTACACCCCTGGAGAATTGCGCGAATCGCTACGTTTGTTCAATAAGAATTTTAAAAATGGAAACACGGATTTAGGTCACTTTTTTGTAGCAGGCTGCATTACTGACGATTGTGGAGAAACGGGAAGTGTTATAGTAACATTTACAGCTACTGATGATTGTGACAATTCTTCATCTACTACAGCGACCTTTACAATTGAGGATACGACTGATCCAGTTCTAACAAACGATCCTTCTATTACTATTCTTTGTGATGAGTACCCAGATGAGATTGTTTACGCTTCTGCATCTGACGATTGTGGAGATGTTACAATAACATTTGTGGATATTCCTGTAAGTGGTGGATGTCTAGTTCCTGTAGGAGCTTACTTGCGTACTTACACAGCTACTGATGATTGTGGAAACATTTCTACATCTGAGCAGGTTGTTACTCTAGTTGACGAGACAGCACCTGTAATCACAGCTCCAGCGGATTATTCAACTAATGCTGATGCTGATGATTGTTCAGCAGATATTTCTCCTGCTGCGGCAGGTGAGGCTTCTGCTACCGACAACTGTGATTCAGATGTAGCAATCACTTCTTCAGATAGCGAGTGGACTTACACATGTGATGGAGATGATGATAATACTGAGGGTACTCGTACTTTGACTCGTACTTGGACAGCTACTGATGACTGCGGCAACGCTTCTAGCGCTACTCAGAGTATTACTGTAGTTGATATTACTGCACCAGTTGGTTCTGCTGAAGATGCTGATGTTGCATGTGCAGAGTATGATGCTAGTACTGAATATGGTTCTCACTCAGAGAGTGACAACTGCGATTCTGACGTAGCTACTTCTTGGGTTAATGTTGAGACTTTCGATGTTGAGGGAGCAGGATGTTATAAAGTACGTCGTGAGTACACTTTCGTTGACGATTGTGGGAATTCATCTACAGCTGAGCAGATTATTACTGTATTTGACGATGT
>JAAESD010000212.1 GCA_024229695.1 bacterium | reverse complement strand
TAACGAGCAGTCAAAGTATCGGCATCGCTTAACAGATGCTCCAACTCACCTTGATAAACAACTTCGCCACCAAAGTCACCAGCTGCAGGGCCAAGTTCAATAAACCAGTCACCCGCCCTCAAAACATCCAGATCATGTTCTACAACAACTACACTGTTTCCGGCATCGGATAAGTCACGTAGTGTAGAAATCAGTTTCTGAACATCCGAGGCATGCAAGCCGGTTGTAGGCTCATCCAAAACATAGAGCGTATCAACCAGTCTTGAACCGATAGAATTAGCCAGGTGAATTCGTTGTGCTTCACCACCTGAAAGAGTTCGTGTCAAACGGTCAAGAGTAAGATACCCCAACCCTACCCTGTTCATGAATTTCAGTCGTGACTCAACTTCAAGCCTGATATCTTCTGCAACATTGAAATCGCTTTTGGAAAGCTTCAGGTTTTCAATTTTTTGCAAAGCATCAGTTATAGTCATTTGCGAAAGTGCCCCAAGCTCCAATCTTCCTACTTTGACAGCACGTGCTTCTTTTCGCAATCGGGTACCATTACAAGTTCTGCAATCTGTGTCACCCATAAACCGCCGAGTAAAAAATCGGTGATGCCCTTGCTTCATCTCGCTGCGCATTTTCTCCAGGAAAGGAATTACAGCCAGATAAACACCCTTGCTGCCCTCCATAACCTTGTTTCTATGAGATTCTGTAAGTTTCTGCCATGGCTTGTTGACTGGAATTTTTTCACGCTTGCAAAAGCGAATAAACTTTGCAAAATCTTCTGTAAACGATGGCGTACTCCACGGTTTGACAGCCCCTTCGATAATAGTTTTCATGTCGTCAGGAATTATCTTCCGCTCATCAAATTCCAGATTGTTACCAAAACCATTGCATTCAGGACAAGCACCATGTGGAGAATTGAAGGAGAACAAATGTGGTGTAAGTTCCGGGAATTCCGTATTGCAACCTGGGCATAATCTTCTGTTGGAATACTCTGTACGATTTCCTTCTGCATCCAACACGACAACGAAACCGCCAGACTGACTCATCGCAAGTTCAACAGCTTCAGCAAACCTGCTCCTGTTCTTTGCTTCAATTTTTATCCGATCAATCACAATATCAATTGTAGTTCCTGGCTTGACCTCAAAGTCAGTATCTTCATCCAGACGAACCAATTCAGAGTCCAGAACAACTCGCCGAAAACCCTGAGCTAACAGGGAATCAGCCCACTCTTTGTTATCCGCAGAAATTTGAAAAGGGAAAGCAATAGTTGCATAAGATGAATCACCTGCATTTTTTACTGTTGCGCGCCATACTTCTGCAGGGCTGTCAGGCTTTATCGGCAGGTTACAGTCCCTGCATACCGTATTCCCCGCCCTGGCAAATAATACTCTTAGATAATCATTAATTTCCGTAACAGTACCAACTGTACTGCGAGAACTTTTTGCTGCATTACGCTGTTCAATTGCAATTGCCGGGCTGATACCATCAATATAATCCACATCAGGCTTAGGCATCCTGGAAAGAAATTGTCGGGCATAAGTAGACAACGACTCCACATATGCACGCTGCCCTTCAGCATAAAGGGTATCAAACACCAGGGTCGATTTACCTGAGCCACTAACTCCAGATACAACAGTCAGCTTGTTGCGAGGAATATCGACATCGCAGTTTTTCAAGTTGTGTTGTCTTGCGCCACGTATTCGGATGAACCGATCCACATTTTCTCCTGTCCAATAACATAATCTGAATGACCGACAATCATATCAGTTCTTTGCGTTATGCACCAATGGAATTACACTTAATGTCAGCACTTTTAACAAGACGGAGAAATCGATGTCCAACATCCAGGCACTTTTAAATACTATTCATACTCTCCGCTCTCCTGGCGGTTGCCCCTGGGATCAAAAACAGGATCTCACCGATGCAGCTCGTTTTCTCTTTGATGAAGCCGCAGAACTCCTGGAAGCTTCTCTGTCAGGCGATAATGACCATGTAGTTGAAGAGATGGGTGACTTACTTTTCATGATCTGTTTTTGTCGGGAGATTCTTTCTGAAAGTGTTGATGTCACCCTGGAGGATATTGCTGGTATCGGCAATGAAAAGCTTATTCGTCGACACCCTCATGTTTTTTCTGACAAAAGCGCAGATTCACAAACCGAGAGTCAGATACATTGGGAAGAAATCAAGAGACTTGAAAAAGAAGCAAAAGGAATTGATACAACACGTCAGAGTGTTCTTAAAGATTTGCCGCCATCTTGTTCTGCTCTTCGTCAGGCTCATGACTATCAGAAAAACGCCGCAAAAACCGGTTTTGACTGGCCTGACTTAACTGGAGTATGGGATAAAATCGATGAAGAAACCGGAGAATTAAAAGAAGCAATTGCTGGTGGCAACAAAGATGAAATCACTCATGAGCTTGGCGATATCTTACTGGCAGTTGTAAATCTTGGTCGCAAGCTGGGAGTAGATGCAGACGATGCGATGCGTCTTGCCAATGTCAGGTTTCGCAGCAGGTTTCACAAAGTTGAAGATGCCTACGATAATGATGTCGATAAAATGAAGGCGGCCTCGCTCAGTGAGCTTGAGACCGCCTGGCAGAAATCTAAATAAACATTACTCGGGACAACCATCACCGTCAGAATCACCATCGTAATCTTCAGGTGAATTTGGACAATCGTCATCAATGTCCGGGATTCCATCCAAATCATTGTCCAACTCAGGACAACCATCGCCGTCTTCATAACCATCCATGTCTTCAGCTTGCCCAGGGCAATTATCTTTTTCATCGGCGATACCGTCGCCATCAATATCCGGGAACTCTTCAGGACAACCATCATCGTCACGATAGCCATCAATGTCCTCAGCTTCATCCGGGCATGGATCATTGACATCCAGAAAACCGTCGCCATCATTATCTGGGTCAGGCAGACCATCGTCATCTTGCCAACCGTCAATATCTTCAGGACTGTCTGGAGCCAAGTCATTTATATCCAGAACACCATCGTTGTCATTATCAGGGTCAGGGCAACCATCCTCATCCTGCCAGCCATCAAAATCTTCAGCAGATTTTGGGCACCAGTCAATACGATCCAGGATGCCATCCGAGTCTCTATCCCGGCCACCAATACCAAATACACGGCTTATGGAAATTGTAGTAATCAGATCAGGATAGGCAGCCTCAAAATCAGTTTCCAGAAGGTTGCGACCAAGAGGCACGTCGTAAGTCATAGACATTCCCCAGCCAGTGTGATCACCCCAATACAAGCCGGTAGAAACACATTTTTGCCACTCTGTCCTGGAAATTCCGTCTAACTGAGCCTCGCTGTACTCCACAAAAAGGTCAACATTGTCACGTCGAAATTCAACAGCAGCAGCCAGCAGTGTAAAATCTTTCCCAGCTGGATACAGAGGATACCAGGACTGGAACTTCCCGGAGCCATAACCACCAAAACCATCGTCAATATTCCATCTGCGGCCAGCTGACAAATGCAGAGTCATCTCTGGCAATTGACTGTTCCGCCACAACCTGTGACTCAATGTGAATTCAACCTGCTTTACAGATTCACCTTCACTGAGACCCAATTCCTGATCACCAGTTGGTATAACTGATGACGCAGAAAGTGAAATCCCCTGCCACTTTCCAAGTGTGGGCAGACCCAATACAACACCAACTTCACTATCAGCCATACCACTACCTGTTGCAGGTATTGAGCCAGTCCCATTGCTCCAGCTTTTGTTACGACCTTGTCCATAAAGATGCAGCCAGGAAAAAGCTGAATATTCAAAACGAAGTCTATTCTCACTGAAGCTGACCTGGTCCGGACCATAACTTATGTTGTACATATCATGAGCAATATCGACAGACAACAAGCCATCGGCAGGTAGGAAACCGGATGTAACTCTGTGCAGCTTGACAGATCGGCGTGGATATTCCGCCTGCAATACAACAGGCAAAAGCATCAAAATCAGAAAGTACTTAATGCTACTGTTCAGCACTTTCATCCTTTTCTTCTGCCTCAGGTTCTTCAGGAGAATCACCTTTTTTCAATTCCTCCATATAATTCATCTGCAGGTTCATAACAGCCTGCTCAATAAGCTTTTGTACTTCAGGATCACAGTTGTCCCCAACTTTAACTTTTAACATGTCCAGAATATCAACAGTATATCTGGCCCCATCAAGATCACGATGCATCTCACCAGTATGAGGATTAACCATTTTACCGAGCTGCATCATACCCGAGCTCTGCAGGTTCATAACCAATCCCATCAGAATTGCGTCGTGCTTGTCGATTTGCTTGTCTGTCATTATTACTCCTTGTTCGTTTGTTTTCGATACACTAACACAGCCAATTTGCACAAGTCAGCCTTAATTGGCAACTTGTTGGACATCGAATTCATCTTCAATACTGCCGACAACAACTTCCAACAGATCCTCAAGAGTAACCAACCCTGTTGGGTCTCCACTTATATTTACAACAAAAGCTATCTGTTGTTTGTGCCACCGCAACTCTTCAAACAGATCCCATGGAGACATAACCCTCTGAACAAGAACTGCTTTGCGAATGATATTGCCAGGTAGTATTTCATCAGCTTGCTTGTCCTGAAACAACAGATCTCTTGACAAGACCCAGCCTGTAAGTCGTTTTGCATTATTTAGAACAGGCAACCTGCTGTAGCCGGAAAGAACAGCAATTGCGCGACACTGTTTCATGGTCATGCTTTCCTGCAGACAAACAGCCTTATCAATCTGCTTTGTCAAAGGCTCAATTGTAGTACTACTTAGAGCCAGACACCTGTTAGCTATAACTTTGAACTGCTGATCCATATTATCAGGCTGATAGGAAGATAGAATATGTCCCATCTTTTCACGACTCATATCATCGCCATAGCCAGTATTTTCTCCAGGCAACACAAAATCAAGCCAGCGTGAATATTGCATCATGATCCAGCGCAACGGCACCATCAGAATCATCAGCAGTCTTAAAATTGGTACCGATTGGGTGGTCAAAGACTCTGGAAATTCCCGATAAAGAACTTTCGGTATTATCTCACCGAAAATTATTATCACAACAGCCATTAAAGTTGCAGCAGTAAGATCACCTTTAGTACCGTACAAAGTTGTTAAATAAGCAGTAACTACGGAGGTTCCAATCACATTGAATAAATTTGTCCCAATTAAACTTGTGAGTATTGGATCCTCTATTTTCAGTAACATTTTTTTCAAACGTGACAGACTTTTGCTTCTTTTTTCCTGCTCCCGAAGATAAATCCTGATTCTACTGGTACTCATCAATCCGGTTTCAATACCGGAACAGAAGGCACTCCCCAGAACACAAACAACTGCAACAATTGCAACAGTCAATAAATTCATCACATCACATCCTGACGGAGTTGATGTATACGAATTCTGACAACCTTATTATTGTCCATTTCCAATACAGTGAAGTGATGTTCATCGGTTCTGACTGTTTCACCTTCAGCAGGGATTTTACCAAGTTTCTGCATCAGATATCCGGCAACAGTTACAAAATCTCTGGTATTTTCGATTCTGGTATTACACTGCTCATTGACAGTTCGAATGTCTGCACTGCCAGCAACCAGCCAGCTCCAGTCGGCAATTTTTACAATCTCAGCATCATGTTTATCCGTCTCATCATGCCAGGGGCCGGTCATCACTTCGAGACAATCCTCGAGAGTAGCTATCCCCACAAAATCTCCGTGTTCATCCACTACAATAGAAATATGTCTGGCTCCAGATTGCAGTTCGTTCATTAACGATGCCACAGTTTTTGTTTCTGGAACAAAAAGTACATCACGTACCAGATTATTTATCGAATCAACGTTTTCCTTCAGCAAATCTTTCAAGTGAAAAAAACCGATCGGCTTTTCTTCATTTTCTTTTGTCACTGGATATCGATTAAAACCATTTTCATTTGCAATCGATAAAACCTCATCAGGAGTCATGGTATCCCGCAAGGAAACAACATCAGTACGAGGAATCATTATCTCCTGAACTTCAATTTCTTTCAATTCCATCAGTCTGGACAGGAATCTACCTTCAACATCGGATAAGGCGCCGTCCTCGGTAGCCAACACAGCAGCAGCGGACAGCTCGCGCATTGTCAACGGTTTGCCACTCTCCTTTTCGTAAGGGAGCAAATCCATCATTTTGCCCAGGCTCCATTCAATCACATCGAGCAAAGGCCTGATTATCATCAGCCAGATTAAAAGTGGGAATGAGGACATCTTTGAAAAGAAAAGTCTGTTTCGGAGTGCAATCATTTTGGGGGTGATCTCACCAAACAGCAGTAACATTATTGTCAAGGCAGGAATCGCAACTGCAATACCCTTTACTCCAAATGCTTCAACCAGCAATGATGTTGCCAATACCGAGGCGATAATGTTAACCAGCAGATTCCCTACCAGTAACGCAGCTAATAATCTATGTGATCTTTCCAGAAGTTTCGTTACTCTACTGTTCTTGCCAAGCTCAGCCATATCGGCTTCTGTTAAAGAAAACAGAGCAGTTTCAGAACCTGAAAAACAGGCTGACAGCAACAGCAGCAATACAAGTAGCCCAAGTTCCAATCGAGAAATCTCCTTATTTACAGCAAACAACTACATCAAGAGAATAGCCCCTTGCTTGACACCCTGCAAGCACAAGACTAACATCACACCAACTACTTCGAGTTTTTGAAAGGAATGGCGTTGGACAGGACTCTTGTTATCCGTTTTGGAGCTTTGGGCGATTTGTGTATTTGCGGCTGGTTTTTATCAGGCCTGAAAAGTGCTCACCCTGAATCCGAAATTTCTCTTTTAACAAAACAGCAGTTTTCTGACCTTGCATTGCAGTTCAGTGGTGTCGATAAAATTGTTGCCCCTGACCTTTCCAATCCATTGACTGCTGCTAAATCTGCCGACATAAAATCCTACGATAAAATCATCGATGCTCATTCCGTTTTACGCAGTAAACAGATGCTCTTACTCAGTGGCAAACGGGCAGATTCCACACTTAAGAAAGATACCTTCAGTAGATTTACCTTAATTGCAAGAGCCAGATTGGGGATCAGACATCCGAATACACCTGTAACACATCTACTGGATCGATTCTGCAAGCTTGAGCAGAACACTACTCCCTCTGCCCCACTTGCTCACCTGGACAACAAATCTGCCGACGCACCAATAGCAATCGCACCTGGAGCGATGTGGAAATCAAAACAGTGGCCAATTGAAAACTTTGACACTGTCATTCAGAAACTTCTTCACAATGAAAAAAATATCCGATTGTTCCTCGGACCGCAGGAAAAACAGTGGTTCAGCAACAGCTCTCTTGCCAGAATAGCAAACTCCAAAATGCAGGTAATAGATAATCAACCTCTGACTGAAGTTGCCAGATTGCTTGGTGAATGTTCTCAAACAATTACTAATGACAGTGGACTGCTCCACCTATCTGAAGCAACCAATACACCAGTAATTGCTATTTTCGGCCCGACTGTAAAGCAGTTTGGTTACTTCCCATTGCTTGAAAACTCAATCGCTTTGACAAACGATATCTCTTGCCGGCCCTGCTCTCGTGCAGGTCGAAAAGACTGCCGCCGTCAGGATTTAGCCTGCCTAACTGAAATTACTCCTGCATCAGTGCTTGCAGCCGTTGGAGGAGAATAATGAAACGTCCAGGTGCTTTGCTTGAACTATATCGCAGGCTCTCACCAACAATTGCCATGCTCATTCCGTTCCTCGCCAAATATTCATCTAAACTGCAAAAAGCAACCGATGGTATTGCCTCTCAAAGAGAACAAATCGTAACGGACTCACAATCGTTGCACAATTGCATCTGGTTTCATGCAGCAAGTGTTGGCGAATACGAACAGGCAAGACCAGTTATTGCAGAGCTCAAAAGAACTGAATCCCGACCAGTTGTTGTCACACATTTCTCCTCTTCGGGATATGAATTCGCGGAAAACAATCCTTCTGGAAACAAACATTACTACCTGCCGCTTGACACGCCGTCAAACATGAAACAGTTAGTCAATTTGCTAAAACCTTCAGTACTTATTTTCGCAAAATATGACTGCTGGCCCAACCTGATTCTTGAAGCTGAAGCTGCTGCTGTTCCTGTGCTTCTTATTTCCGGCACATTACCTGAGACTGCAGCCCGCCTGAATAAGGTTTCGCTACCTTTAATGCGCGATATATATAACAGGTTCAGTGAAATTGGAGTTTGCAGCCAAAATGATGCTCACCGTTTTATAGAAAAAATGGGGGTAACAGCAAAAGTTACCGTCACTGGTGATACCCGTGCAGAACAGGTTCTCAAGCGTTTCAATGATTCTGCCGATGGGCCAACTGCTGAAATTTTGAAAAACTTTGGCGAACAAAGACTGGTCCTGGGAAGCAGCTGGCAACCTGCATACGATCTCTGGTTTCCTGCTTTTCCCCGTCTCATCGCCGATAACCCGGGACTTAAAATCATTATTGTCCCTCATGAACCAGCTGCCGAACAGATTGATTACCTTGTCCAACATTTAGATAACAAACTCAACATCCCGGTTACAACATTGTCTGAATTCAATGATAATGGAATAGAGAAACAAGTTGTGATAGTAGACTCAGTCGGGCTCCTTGCAGAAATATACCACTGTGCAACTATCGCCTATGTTGGTGGAGGGTTTACCACTGGCGTGCACAGCACTCTGGAACCAGCAGCAAATAAAATACCCGTACTCTTTGGACCAAAAATTGAAAATGCGGAAGAAGCTGGTGAAATGGTAGAATCAGGTGGCGGGTTTATTCTAGACAAAAATAATGTATTTGAAATTGTTAATAATCTTCTCAACGATGACCAGAAACGTAACAGTTGTGGCAATGCTGCCTACTCAATTCTGGACTCCAGAGCAGGTTCGGTCTCCAGAAGTGTAATGATGATTAAAAACTATTTGGCATAAGATATCTGATCTGCAACTCCAGCAATTGAAAAACCGCGCAACCTCAACGTACAACTTTCACACTTACCACACGCCTCTTCCTGCCCGACATAACAGGACCAGGACAAATGCATTGGCGCTTCAAGTTCCAGTCCCCGTCTTACGATTGCTGCCTTATCCATAGCTATCACAGGAGTATCGATATTGAGTTTTGTGGATGGTCGCGTTCCTTCCGAAATAGCTGCTGAAAATTTCTTGTAAAACTCGACAGTGCAATCAGGGTACCCACTGGAATCTTCTTCCACAGCACCAACAACCAGACTTGTTGCACCAATTACTTCTGCCCACGACGCTGCTATCGCTAAAATGTTTCCATTTCGAAATGGCACATATGTACCAGGAACTGAATCTTCTTCAGGTATCCCGGTTTCAACTTCCAGTGATTTATCAGTCAAACTTGATCCACCGATTTCATGCAACCAGGATATATCGACGACCAATCGTTCAGTCACATTATAATAATCTGCAATTTCATTGAATGCGCGCAACTCACGAGCTTCAGTCCTCTGCCCATAATTCAAATGCAAAAGGGCAACATCATGAGTTCTGATTACTTCAGCCAAACAGACACAGGAATCCAGCCCACCACTGAATAGAACAACCGCTTTAGGCTTTAACATTTATACTCCCCTGTCAATTTCCGGCCAGATTACTTTGTGGAGTTGAATCTGAAATCTGACATTCAGTTTGTCTTCAACAATCCAGTCTGCAAGTTTGCGAGCTGACAAATCGTCCTGCACTGGAGAAAATACTACAACTGGTTCTGCAGGTAACTTGCCCGATTCAACAAGCGCTTTTGACCACAAGTAATCATCCCTGCTCTGACAAACAAATTTCAGCTCATCATTTCTACCCAGCTTTGCAATTTCTGCAAAATCGATATCTGATTCATCTATCCCACTATCAGGAGTTTTTATATCAACAATCCTTGAAACACCTGCAGGAACTTCAGACAATGGTATTGCACCTGTTGTTCCACTGGTTTCAAGTAAAACTGAAAAGCCTGTCTTCAACAACTGCTCCAGTAACCCTATTGTGTTACTTTGCAAAAGTGGTTCACCGCCAGTTACCAAAACTGTGGAACATCCTTGATCAACAGTTGTTTGAATAATCTCCTGAATACTCTGATTGCTTCCGCCTTCAAAGGCGTATTCAGAATCACACCATACGCATCGGCGATGGCAACCAGTTAACCGGATAATTGTACACAGGAAACCAGACGAACTGGATTCTCCCAGCAAAGTAGAATATATTTCGGTCACATTTAACAAAACTGTCTCCCGGGGGTTGGCATTTTATAGATTCGTGTTATCATCCCCGTTCAATTATAACCTGACAAGGAGTTCCACTTGCGAAACATAATGCACACAAGGCTAACTGCCAACATGCTGCTTATATTATTAGTCCTTATTGCTGGCTGTAATAACGAAGCAACAACCGAGCAAAGCCCTCAACCTGACAATGTTGTGAAGGTTTTCAGTAATATTGATGACTCTGCTGTAACAACATGGTTTTCCCTTGGTGATAAATTCGCCTCTGGTGAAGAAGCATCGCTGGATGATTTTGCATCACTGCTTGGATTACCTGCTTATAAGCATCAATCAAACCCCAACACGGGTTCGATTAACAACTATGTGCTTTCCAATGTCACCAAGTATGTCTTTCAACCGGAGTTGACTGAGGATTCACTTGGCAGAAAGCATTCCCCTAAAAGGATTGACCTGATCGAAAATTTTAATTATATCAAATCCCATCGGGAACAGATAACCAACTTGCCTGAGCAATGGAGTAATAAAAAATACCCTGAACAAATTCATGAATTATTGAAAAAATACCTTCCGGCAAATCTTGTCCCAAATCAAATTGAATTACATCTGATGATTTGTGAGCCAAATATCAGTTATGGTGGAGGTTCAATCATAAGTATTGATGCTGGCCTTGCTTTGGCTTCCCGTGAGGACATGATAGTCAACATGGCCGCTGCCCATTGCTACAGAGTACTGATGCCACTTGAGTTCAAGCCGTATGAAGCCACTACAGGGAAATCAGCTCTGCGACAGACTTTCCACCAGATCCGCATTGAAGCAATTGTGTCAGTTATTGAAGACTATCCAAATGTCTATTTCGATTACGAACACCAGTTTCTGCATGATGAAGATGAAAGCAGAAGTAAATATTTCAGGACTGCACAGTTTAACGTTTCAAGAATAAACGGTATGCTTAAACAGCTTTTCAGTACTAGAGGAATGCTTGATGAAAAAGGAGCCACAATTGATGACTTGCTGCGTTACAGCAGAAGCTATCAGGGCACTGGCTATGCGATGGCAATGTTGATTATCGATCAACTTGGCCAGGACAGATTGATTTCAAGTGCAAACAACAGTACTCTTTTCTTACAGGCATATCAGGAAGCTGCATTGACTGGAAAAGCAACTGGTGATCTTGCTAAATTGCATCCATTTGATGAAGAAGTTCTTGCTAATCTGATAAATATTTTCCCTGCAAAATAAAATATGGGGTGTCCGTAACTGGACACCCCACTACAAGCTTTCAATTATTTAGCCCAGCGATACTCCGGTAACAAGTCTACAGGAACACCATCCAACTGCGCCAGCCCAGTAGCCAGGCAGTCAGGCATAACACTATATTTGTCGCTAAAATTTTTGGCTGCATCGTAGTTGCCTTCAGCCTGAATAGTCAGAATCTCAGCAACGAGCTCATCCAAAGCTGCAGGAAATGCATCTACATCAATGCTGAATAAGCCATCTTCAACAGAAATAACTTCGCGCTCCATCAGGTAGTTAAACTGAATCGCATTTGCACTACCGTGAGCTTCGGATATACCAAAGCGAACAGAGCGGAACAATCCAGCAAGGAAAGTCACTGCCTGTTGCCTATAAATAGATTCCGGGAAATACCCTTTTGGCTGTAGCTTGAAGATACACCATGGCCCCATTGCATCAGCTTTTGCTTCTTCAAGTGCACTGTAAAGCTCCTTAAGTTCAAGCCTTACTTCAGTTTTTCGACCATCGATTTCAATAATTCCAGGTCCCAACCCATGACTCATTTCATGAAAAAGAGTATGCATAAAGAATGATTCGGCAGCAATATCTGCAGCTTGATCAGGGACCAGAAGTTTTGCAGCGATTGGAGTTAAAATATGCTCGAACTTTGAGTTCATTACATTACGCAGCAGAACCTTTTTGCTCCCTTTTGCCTCTCGCACACGTTCATCGTTGGGAAGATTGAAAGCAATTGTCTGAACTGCAGACCTAGTATCTCCAGCAGTATAAACTTCATCGACAACTCTAATTGGCGACTCAGTGCCACGATTCATATTTTTGTATTCATCCAGAATTGGCAGCTCTGATTCAAACCACGGCAACTCGTTTTTGTATTTATTCAATTTAGCAGATTCAACTGGATCTACAATTGTGACAAATGATTCAAATGCAGCCTTATATCCAAACATCCCATCTTCATATGTTTCATAAGGACCGATTGTTACCTCTACAGTACTATCGATATCCATCCACAGCATATCACTCTCAAAATAATCATCGCTGAGAAATGACTCTGCACGAGAACGTAGAAATGCTGCCAGGGAATCATTGTCTGAAAGATCAGCTGCTTCATTGAGTAATTTTGCAGCAGAGTTCAGTCTATCTGCAAAAAACTCAGAGTATGGAATTGCAATCAGGCTGCCATGTTCATCTCTTCTAACCATAGTAAACAAGCCATCAAGTCCATTACTTGAGTCACGAATTAGATCTTTTTCTGCATCAGTTAAATCCTGGGGATAATAATTAGCACCTTCAGGGTGCTGACGTTCACCATAAAATGGTTCGAAATGATGTCTACGATCCCACGGTCCAACATTAATTTCAAAATATTTCAAAGCAGCCTCTGAACCATTACTGACAATTTCTTTCCTGATTTCAGAATAATCTGGACATGCTTGAGTAATAAAAATGGAGTGCATAATTTTACTAGCTTCAACCAGCTTTTCCAGAACTTCCTGCTCTGATTGGCTGAGATTATCTACATCACCTGTTATTGTAGTTGGTGCATACTCACTGACACGTTTCTCTATCTCAGTAGTTGTTTCTGAACAGCCACTGAACATAACTAAAACCATTGCCAGCAACAGTGGCAGTACAAATGAAATTGATTTTGGCATGATGCCTCCCCGTTTTGAATTATTGATTAAATACAATTTAGCACCATATGTGTACAATATTCCACAAAAAAAGAGACCGGGTTAACCGGCCTCTTTTTCCGAGCTCACGCTGCAGATGATCTAGCGGAACAAGTTCTTAACTTCACCAAAGCTGGCAGAGTCATTTGAGACTGTAGCACTAAGAACAGCACTAAGTCCATCAGCATCAAACACTACACCAGTGTGATCTGCATAAATAACACTTTCATAAGCTGGGTGTGTGACAATATTAAGATTAGTGAGCTCACCAAAATTAACAGTCATCAAAGTCAAAGTAGCTACAACAGCTGGGTTATTGTAATAACCAACAACTGGGTCAGTCATTCCAAGTTCAACACCAGTCAATGGTTCACCAATTTGAAGCCCTGCTGGGTAAACTGTGTTCAGCAGAGACTGGTGAGGATCCATAGTCAGTTTAAATGCAGCTCCTGCAATCATACTTTCAGCAAATACGACTACATAAGCTTCATTAACAAACTCATCACTCAGTAAAAAATTGCTGGTTCCATCAGTATCAAAATAGACACCAATTGAGTCAGCTTGAACTAGAACAGGCATTGCTACAATCATTGCAGCAATAAATAAAAACAGCTTTTTCATCGGTTCCCCCCGAAGTTGCATGTTTACAGTAGTTGTCTCGTCAATTACGACGAAGTTAGCTTTGGGAGGCATTATATCACACTAAATACAGGTTAATCAAGGGGTAATACATAAAATAGTAACTTATTCTCGTTTATTTGCATCTATTTTAACCATATATGATATATCAATATATTATATACGAAAATCGCATAATGAGAAAAGTGTTACTAAACAAAAAACCCGACACTTTAAAAAGTGGCAGGTTTATCTGATGGCGGGAGCGACGAGACTCGAACTCGCGACCTCCGGCTTGACAGGCCGGCGTTCTAACCAGACTGAACTACGCCCCCGCAGTATCAGAAGCGCAGAATATAGTAACCTCAAGTTCCGGTGTCAACCCGGCATACAATATTTTACCCCTTATTTCCATGCCTGTTCTATTGAAGAACCGGGATAATAGTGTTTTAAAATCTGCTTATAGGATATTCCTTTGGCTGCCATTCCCAAAGCTCCAGTCTGGCACATACCAATACCATGACCAAAACCTCTACCTTTTAAAGTCACCTGGTCTGGCCTGCCCTCTGCGTCACGACTTAAATGAACATCAAACCAGGCACTCTTCAAGATAGAAAACCTACCGCTTGGTGGAGCAAGGACCCATCGTGTTCTGTCACCACATACAATATATTTGCCCGCGTCTGTAACAACAGCCAGCTTAGCAACACGCCCAGATGCTGTTCGCGATTGAATTGATATGTTCTTCAGCCTGCCAGGAGTCATTGGATCAGAACCAGGAGATGCCGGAATAAAGTACTTTCCAGCCCATTTTTTGCGTAATTCTGAAGCCTCCAGCCACTCAATATATTCTGGCAATGTAATCAATAAAGTTTGATCAATCTCCCCACCGTTAAATACAGTTTCCCATTTTGAATACTTTGATGCTGAACAGTGATAATCTCCTGCAGGACCATCAGGGTGTGATACGAGATATGGCTTGGACTCTTTTGCCCATACCTGATTGATGTTACTGGTTTTCCCACCACATGTTGAACAGTAGTATGCTTCGACGATTTGCCCACCACTTCGTAATATCAATCCTTTAGTATTGGATATCGCTTTATCGCATAATAAATCCAGTCCGCTATGGCCGCGGTAAACTTGATCTCTAACGTCTGCCCACATATCGAAACCGATCTCTTCTCGGTTCTTCAAATTGGCAATGCTATAGGTTCTTGCAGCAATAGACTGAGCTTCAAGTGCAGCCATTCCAGTTAGCCCCGGCCTGCCGATTTCCCAGGGGACAACACCTCTGAGATATTGTTCAAGTCCAACAATATTGATAAGTGTCAGGCCCTGTCCACGCTTCTGAATCAAGAATTCGCCAGGATATGGGATTTCATCCCATATTAATTTACTGGCAGGGTTAAGAGGCATTACAATCAGACCAGTAGTATTAAACCCTGAGTCAGATTCACTCCTCCAGGCTATGCCTGAATCAGTGAGATTTAACTCAACATTTCCCGTAAGAGTACAAATCTGCGAGCGATCATTCATCGCCAATAAAAGGGCATCCTGCTTGACTTCAATAACTACTTTCATTCTGTGCTGAGCCAGACCAATTCTTAACATGTCAGGTGCAGCTAACGAATAATTTGACGCTGAAGATTTAGTAGGTTCACCACGATGCCTTGCAGCACAACCACTTAAAACTATTATCAATAAAATAATTGAAACCCAATATCGCATTGCTACCCCTGAACTGGTGGCCATAATGCCCCAGCAATTGTATCAGTTTTGGCGCCTGTAACAGCCTTCAATCCAGCAGAAATACCTCTAAACCACAGATGTCCCAGAAGAGCAAAATCAACTGCTTCTCTACTATCGACATTAACCTTGTTTTCATGAAAATCATCAATACTAAACAGTGGTACCTGCAGATGCTTAGTGAGTCTGGAAATCAGCAATTTATTATGCCAGCCACCACCTGAAACATATATCTTTTCAGCATCTTTTTCGTTCAAAATTGATGAAATATGTAATGCTGTTGCTTCAGTAGCAGCAGCCATCATATCGGCAAGATCAGAATTTTCCGGCTTCCAAAGCGACAGCAACTGACTGCCAACATCGTCTTTATGCAAGCTGGAACCATTTACAACAGTTTTAATCAATGCCAATAAACTCTGAACATCTACTGGATTAATTGCACCTTTGGCACCAACAGTGCCACCAACATCATACCTGGATTGATTGTTCTGTTGCCAAATTCCATCGAGCAATGCATTCGCTGGGCCGATGTCAAAAGCTTCCACTCCAGAACTGGTCAGCAGTGTAGCATTGGCAACACCACCAAGATTCAGAATAATTAAAGGCGATGGACCACTTCTCAATAACTGATCACATATCGGGAGTATTGGAGCTCCCTGTCCCCCAGCTGCAACATCGGCCAAACGCAGATTTCCAACAGTCCAAAGGCCTGTCCTATTGGCAATAACAGCAGGATTACCAAGCTGCATAGTTCCAAGATCACCCAGGTGAGCAACTGTTTGCCCATGAGTTACAACATAGTCAGGATTTGTTGGAAATTTTTCGATTATCTGAACTACTGCATCTGCAAAACAGTTGGATATCTGGTGCTCAAGATTTGTAAGATCTGATGCAGACACTGGTTTCCCGGCAGATACTTTCAACAATTTTTCTCTTAGTACTTCGGGATATTCGTAACAAATGAAATTGGACTCTTCGACTTTATAATCAAGGTTATTCCAGCTGAATTTCACTATTGCAACATCGATTCCATCACAGCTTGTGCCACTGGATACCCCCACACCAATAACACTACCTTGATCAGGAACATGGTTGAGGTGTTCGGGAAGGTTTTTCATTCCAATGTCTCCAGAACTTTTCGCAGACGACCATCACAAGCAGCCAGTTCCTCTTCTGCATCTGCCAAATCGATTTTTTTTCGCAACATCACTACAGCTGTTTTTACATTTCCAAATGATTTTTCAAGAGCAGTTTTTGCATCGATGTATTCTACATCTCCAAGACTCATTACCAGTTGAGTTGCTCTTTCCTCAAGCTTGGCACTGGTCATCTTCATGTCGACCATAAGATTGCCAAAAACTTTGCCAGACAGCACCATTACTGTTGTTGAAAACATTGTCAGCATCATCTTCTGAGCAAGTGCTGCTTTCATTCTAGTAGAACCTGTAATTGCTTCAGAACCGGTCTCAGCCACTATCATATGATCCAGCCATGGCATCGAATCGACTGGTTGATTGCACACCAGATAACCGGTAAGAGCTCCTCTGGTGTGAGCTTCCTGCAGTCCGGCAATTGCAAAAGGGGTCCTGAAACTTGCGCTGATTCCAATCACCGAATCTTTGTTGCAGACATCAAGCTGCTTGATAGCATTCACTGCATCTTCTGGTTTATCTTCAGCACCTTCTCGCGACAAAAATACAGACTCTTTTCCACCAGCAATTACTCCAATAGCTCTTTCAGGATCAGTTGAATAAGTTGGAGGTAATTCTGCAGCATCCAGTACCCCCAGTCTGCCACTTGTCCCTGCGCCAACATAAATAATTCGGCCACCATTTTGCCATCGATCAGCAACATCTGAGGCCAACTCTGACAGTGCGGGAATAATTGAATTAACGGCATCAAATGCCACTCTGTCCTGCAGGTGAATCAACTGCATAATTGACTCTGAATCAACCAGGTCGATCTCTTCAGTCGCTTCATTAGGCTGCTCTGTTGTCAACGATTGCAACAACTTATGCAATTCATGACTCAATGCATCACCACCAGTTTTTGCATCTCGCTGGCTACACCATTAAAAAGTTCAGCCCTATAGAGGTAAACTCCGTTGGCAATCGTATCACCTCTGCTATCACGACCATCCCACGGAATCACAACAGATTCAGCATCGTTTCCAGGTGCTGAAAATGGTAATGCAGCAATCTGGTTGCCAGCTACATCCCAAATAACAATCCTGCCATCTGCTGATAAATCAGCGGAGTTAAACACGAATCTTGTGGAGCCTGAAGTTGGATTAGGGAATGCGCCAATTCCTGGGAGAACAGACAAACTGCTGTTATCAAAATATTCAATAATCATCTCAGTTGCATAGCCATCAATCGACAAAATCACTGACCGGTCATTTGCTTCAGCCAACACAGGTAGTTCAACATCAAAGTTAAACTCCACAGTGTGACCATCGACTCTCGTAATATTTTCGTTACTCAACAACAAGTTTTGGCCTGTGAGTTGTAACTCGGCATCTTCAGAAATCCAAGCAGCAATAGTAGCCTGACCGTTGAAATCCAGAACGGATCCTTCAGGTATTGAAAACCCTTCCGGGTCAAATGGTTCACCAGCAAGTGTCAGGTTGTGAGATACAGGAAAACTCAACGTAAATGTTGAGTGCTCAAAACTGTCTGCAGCATCTGCACTATCGTACACATCAATAATAACTTCATGATCAAATGGGTTTACTGGCAGATTGATTTCCCAGGTCCTGACCTGATCACTTTGGCTACTGACTATGAAGTGACCATTGGTTGTACCAAATACTTCGTCGTAGAAAATAGTATCAGGTGTAGTCTCAATCATATATTCAGATAAATCACTACCCTGGGAATCAGAGATATAAATCCTGTCAACTCCAGCCTCATCTGCTGCAACAAGTTCCAGAGTAATCTCATTCGATTGGCCAACTGAGACCTGCTGGCCGTCAATTACCGGCTGACCATCCTGGGTGACATACAAATCTGGTGAGCCACAATCAACAACCATCAGAGGATCGCCAAGCAGACAAAACTGAGCTATCAATTTACGATAATTTGAATATGTCGGATGAATAGCAATGAATTCAGCATCTGAAGCTAGTAGCAATTGGCCAAGTATCCATTTACTACTTTGTCCTGCGTTTTTAGGAGGCTTGCTCATCCATATATCCGTCAGCACTCTACTGTAAGTTCCATTCGACCCCGAAAATTCATACCCACTGCTGGCATAAGTAGCTACGGCCCCACTGCCATCCAGGAGCAGCATTTTCTCTGCAAGTGAAGGTAGACCGGTTGTCATATCAGCGCCATCTTTTGCCCAGGTACTTATATGACATCCAAAACCAAAAAATATCCATGGCTTGTTAGTGTTATTCATATCTGAAGTATCAACTCTGATTCTTGTTACAGGAGTATCCTGAATTATATTCTCATGAGCCAATAGATAATCATTCGCATGCCCCTGGTAACGGAATACCGATGCTCCAGCATCAATACGATCGAATAACCCAGGATACACGAACTCATAACAATGGTCCCGGAAATCCGAAGCATCTCTGGTTGGCGATCCAGGCGGATCTACCAATGGTCCTAAAGTATCCTCCAGGAAGACTCTAACTGAATCCAATTTACTTCCTGCAACATACGACCATTGCTGAGCTGCATGCCTTTCTTCTTCTTCAAAAATATCCTCATCTTCAACATAAGTAGTAGATGAAGAATATGCACCATAACCGCTTGACCAGGCATCGTCTGCCAGGAACAAGCCTCTTTTCTTCCATGCAGCATCCGAAGGTGCAGTCTCAAAAACAATTACTTTATCAACCATTGCTGTCAACTGATCGGCTGAATTACATGGAAACCTACCAATTAGTATCTCTGCTGGAGAGCCAGTATCAAGTGGGAAATCTTCACCTGGTTCAGCAACAACAAACCACTTATCTGATGGTAGCATCTCGTTAGCATATGAACCATAAGACCAGCAATGCCATCGAGAAGGGATCCAGTCTCGTAAGTCAGTGTCACCCAATGATCTGACATTTTCATTAGCATCACCAACCAGCTGCACAGCCCACACACCGTTTTGATTTTTTGCGAACTGGATTGCGCGTCTAATTGCTTCTGGAGTTTTAATACCACCACCGAACCAGTCATAAACAGAATGGACATCCATAACCTGAATTACAAGATCTCCTCCTGACATATCGATTCTGTGTTGAATCCAAGGCTCAAGTGCAGTAGAAAAATTTGGATGCGTAATTACAAAAAGATCAACTTCGGATGGAAATAAAGTTGGGTCTACCGGGTTTTCAATTATGCTGGCCCTGTTATATGAAAACGGGAAAATTGCATTAGCAGGATCACCGCCAACAGCATAATATACCGATGATTCACCACCTTGATTATCAGCATTTATTGAAACTTTGAAATTGTCTCCATCAGGTAAAATATTACCTGCATCAAGTTCAACATTAATTGGGTTATGTGGATCAGTAAGTTCAAACAAAGAAATCCGGTCGTTTACAAAGCCAGTTAATTCAACAGGAACAAGACCAGCTTCTGCTCCGCAGTTGAAATCCAGTCTGTCACCAACTACCTCAAACCTGGCATCATATTCAACTGTAAACTTGTTAAGGTAAGCCAAAATTGTACTGTAACCTGATCGATTACATTTCAACCTTAATCCCGACACTAATAAATCTGATGAAAGTACAGATCCTGAATCATATTGGGTGCCCGAGTGAACAACAGATCTGGTAATCAAAGGAGCACCCTCACTACCATCGCCAAACCATATTTCAATTTGCCGCGGTGTATCTGCAAATGAAAATAGCTCTGCAGTCAACCTGACATTATCAGCACCTTCTACAGGGTTATACACAGGGATAGATACATTGACATCTGAGTCAACTCTGGCATTCCACCTGTTTCTGTCTACGTTCCGATTGTAAGGTCGGTATGCATATGCATTATCCTCGTGCATTAATTCAACTCGACGATAACTTGCAAGAGGATCTCCTGTTGCAGGGCTTAGTGAAACATTCTCCATTCTTGCCCATGTCTCTTCAGGATCAGAAGCTGACAGGTAATAAATGTTACCATTGTTAACTGGATCATTGCCAGTGGGGTTGTAAGTTTCCAGAGGATCTCCTGCATCAGGATCATCACGAAGCCTCAGGCCAAAAAACACAAAATAGTCATCGCCATCAAATGTGTCGCCATCGCCAACCATTTTAATCGGCACTTCAATTTCAGTATAACTTTCTGGAGTCGCTTCATTATATCTACGCTTATATAATCTAATTTGGTTTTCCATCAATCCAGGGACATCAAGCAATCCATAGTTTTTCAGGCTACTGGCTGTCACACGATGCAACCTGCTGTCCGTAACAGGTAGCCTTACTTCAGGAGCCAAGAGGTTTCTATTTGAGTATTCTAATTGGGCTCTGCCTGTTGACAGTCCCGGTTGATCAAGCAGTTCCGGATTAATGAACATCGATGAGAATTGTGCATCTCCAGATGTAGAAAAGGATTTATCTGCAAGTTTTGACTCCCTGAACCTAATCTCATATTCACCGGAGACGAGCTTGGCTCTTGCATATCCATCAGCTGACACATCCAGTGGAACAATTGTAAGTGGCTGAATTAATCGACCACGCCATCTAACCGGTTCACCTAGCTTAACTCCAGATACAAGGCTATTGTTCTTTCTTGTAGTTGGTTCAAAAAGCTTTCCACTAACAGGCAATTCTCCTGGTAGCAATAATTCCTGCCCAAGCCAATTTTCACCATCTTCACCCTCTCTCATTACCGGGGTTGCATTAGGAGTGACCAGAAATCTTTGTGCAGGTTTCCAGGTAGAACTTATTTCTGAAAGAGTTGCTTCCTTGCCGTCAGGAATGATAATCCATCTACCAGTTACTGGTAGCGTTGGTTCTTTAGGCAAACCACCTGGAACAAAGCCACTAATTGAAGGCTCGTTGAGAGTAATCCCATTTTTGCTGCTTTGGTCCCATTCAATTTCGGGGACGTTAACAACTAAACGCAGTGATTCATTGCTGGATTCTGTAACAACAACCTGGGCTGTCAATCCGGAAGCAACAAAAATAGTAAAGAATAGTATTGAAAAGATTATCCGCGACATTGAGTTAAACCCCTTGAGCATAGGCTGATAATTAAAACAAACATGATTGGTTGTTACAGTATAGGTACACTAAAGGTTCCGGTCAACGAGTTGTATTGGCATAAAAAAAGAGGGCGGCATAAGCCACCCTCAAATAACTAACAAAGGTCTAGACTAGTTGAACATAGCCTTTACTGCACCAAAGCTAACAGGTTCATCAGCAACTAAACCGTTGATTGAGAAAATGTTATACTCAAATGCCCCACTGCTTGGAACGCAGACTTGCAGGTTTCCCTCATTAAGTGCATCTGCATATCCAATATTTGGTGGATTCCATGAGCATTGTTCAAGTGGCTCAATGTAAAAGTTTACAAGATCGCCAGCAACCATAACAAAAGCGGAGTAAGTCAACAAGTGACATGCATCAAATTCGTTAGGATAAATGGCCAAGTTGCCTTCACCAAGTCCGACTGCAAATATTGGAGCAGCGAAAACATTCAAAGGCTGAACGCCTTCTAAAGCCCAAGCTGCAGCAGTTATTGAGCCTTCAGTTCTAATCTGAAATTCATAACCAGAAGCACCGGTGTAGGTAGGGTTAGTTAGCAATACATACAATTCAACTGCCTCAAAAGGAGTTGTTGTAGTTAGTGTGTTAACTCCTGTTTCCATATCGGCATAAAGACCAAGAGTATCATCTCCACCCGGAAATGCAAAAGCGTTAACAGCAACTAAGAGTAGTGAAAGCACAAGCAGTTTCTTCATCAGAGTTATCCCCTTTCCATGGGATTTTAGTTTCAGGTCACTTCTATGACCACTTTACCTTAAGAGGCATTGGAAGACATTATCTCCCGTATCCTCTAAAGAAACGGGACTCATGTAATATCAGTTACATTACATCCGATGTCAAGAGCTAGTGTCTTTGGATTTCAACTTTTTGTCTAGTATAATTTTGCATATAAATAAAAAAAGGTGCGATTTAAAAATCGCACCTTTTCCATGTTCTTTAACTCTTAATTAACGATAAAGAGCTTTCACAGAACCGAAGCTGACGTCTTCATTAGCAACAACTCCACAAGGGTCGATGTTGATTTGAGCAACAGCACCACTATAAGGGAATCCACTTGAAACCTGTAGAGGAACCAAGAGACCAGCGTTATTACCAGCTGCATAGCCAGGAGCAGGAGGATTGAAAGAACCTGCATCCAAGTTCTTTACTCCAAATGATACCTGGTCTGTTGGTGCCAAGACATAAGCTGTCAAGGTAGCCAAGTGTACAACATTGTTAACAACTGGAGTAGCCAGTTCGAATTCACCAAGTCCAACTGCAAACAGAGGTGCAGCGAAAACATTCAATGGCTGTACGCCATTAAGTGCCCATGCAGCAGCTGTTAGTGGACCTTCAGTAGTAACTTCACACTCATAACCTGATATTCCTGATTCTTCAGTAATATTGGTTGCGAGCAAGTAAGCTGTAATTGGTGTAAATGGAGCTGCGGTTGTAAGGCAGACTTCATAACCAAATTCGTCAAAATAGAGTCCGATTCCATTTTCGTCTGGATCGATCTGAGCAAATACACTGCTACTAACAAGAATAGCAAGGGCGATTACTAACATTTTCTTCATTGTTGTTTCTCCTTGGAACGGCAATAAACCATTCTTAGATGTTTTATGTCTGTCATGTAATTCTCTGCCCCGAAAAATCAGGGCAGAGCAATCACACTTTTAACTCCAAAAAGGAGCTAAGACATATTAATTATCCCTATGGACAACCAGCTGCGTATCCACCGGCGAAAAGCACGATGTCAGACAAAGTTAGACCACCATCAAAGAAGAAGTCTACCTTATAGTCATATGCACCTTGGTATGCAGTAGAGAATGTAACGGCATCAGAAAGATCTACAAGGCCGCTTGCATCAAGATCAGCACTGTTGAACAAGATGTTCAGGTTGCTACCTACAAGAGGTGCACCATCAATCATAACAACAGCCATTTCACCAGCAGCTGAGAAGCCACCAGCATTGAAAGAACCACTAAAAGTGGTCTGACCTGCAGCATCAGTACTTAAATCAGCAGCTGCTCCACCAGCACAGGCTACAAACCCGCCCAATGTAGAAGCCATCTCAATATCCTCTGAAGGATATGCAGGAATAGGATTGCTATTCCCATCAAGCAGTGTCAATGTGACTGTTGCGTCAACACTAACAGGATCAGCTTGAGCTTTAGCAGCGTCAAGTGTTTTACCAGAGCCGTCAGGTAAATTAAACAAAGATACCTGAACTGCAGCAGCTGAAGTAGCTGTTGACAGACTCAAATGAGGGATACCCGCGTAACCCAAGGTAGCAACACCTAAAGTTGCAATGCAAATCAATAGACCCATAATGTTCCTACGAATCATTAGGACACCTCCTAAAAGGCATTTCCATGCGAGGGGTATAAACCCAGGCGATAACGAGTGCAAAGTACGTTGACCCTCCCTTCCACTCTTCAGAAGTCCTAAACTTGACTACATGAGTTTATCATAATTGACAATGCTTTGCAACCCTATTTTCTAAATAAATCACTTTTTTACAAAATAAATGTACAGAGACTCAAAAACCTGCTCAGGAGTCTGATTTGCAATATTTTGGGAATTGGAATGATCTGTGGGGTGGTGGGCGATGCTGGACTCGAACCAGCGATCCCCTGCTTGTAAGGCAGGTGCTTTAGGCCAACTAAGCTAATCGCCCACTTTAATCCGAAATGATGAGTACAAGTAAATTGGTATAAATATACAATAACCAATTACTAGCAAGGCTGGAGCCCAGACAATATCACCTGTATTCAATAAAAAGTAACCAGCCACTATTGCGGCTAACCCTGTAATTAGAAACAGCTTATTGTTCAAAAGGACACCTTTCTCATAACGATTACGATTTGTCGTAATCGAGATGCAGAGAAGAAACTAACTACAACATTCCAATTCGTCAAGTTTAACGAGTATTATCTCTGATTTTTCTATATTCTGCTGATGCTTGATTGTGCTCTTTAAGCGTGTCGGAGAACCTGTGCCCCCCCTTGCCATCAGCAACAAAGTAAAATGCATCAAAGTTCGGCTCCGGTTGTACAACTGACCTTATAGCAACATACCCAGGACTGTTTATTGGCCCCGGTGGAAGTCCCTTGTTACGATAAGTGTTATATGGAGAAAGTTTTCGCAGATCCTTATAGTATATTCTTTTCCCTTTCTTAGAGAGGAAAAATGCGATTGTAGGGTCTGCGTCCAGTGAGTGATTTACTCTCATCCTATTCAGATATACAGCTGCAACTTTAGGTTTTTCTGATTGAAATATAGTTTCGGCTTCTACTATCGATGCCAGAGTTAAAGCTTCATGGATTGACATATTTTCACAGTCACTGATTGGGCTGGCTAGCAGATCTGCCACTTGGGCTGCTCCAAGTTCAATAATTGATTTCGCAACAACTGGAGAAGTTGTACCTTCAGAAAAATGATAAGTTTCAGGGAAAAGATAACCCTCGCACAAATACAAAGTTCGGTTGCATCCAGCACCAGATTTTAGAAGCTCTTTATAGGATAAAAGATCCGCTTCAGACATATCAATTATTAATGAAGTGATTGAATCCGCATCGGCCAGAAATTGCTGGGCTGAAAACCCAAAAGCATCAGATAAAATATTGGCAGTCTCAATTGCATCAATACCCTCAGGAATAGTTACTCTTAGTGGTACAGAATGCCCCGATGTAATAATTCTCAATATTTCTGATGGTGATGATTTGAGAGGTATTGCAAACAATCCTGCTTTTATGCTGGATTGCAATCCAGATATTTTGGTTCCATAAACAAATAGTCGCTGGCTGGAAATCAAATTTTTAACCTGCAGGGAATCGACAACATCAAAAAGTGATGCCCCAGATGGAACTCTTAATAATACTGTAGCTTTGGTACTTTCAGCTTTTGAATCATAAGGTGAATTCCACAATTTCCAGGAGTAGGCTGAGAAAACAATTATCATTAAAATAATGCCAGCTAATATCAAACTTACTTTCCTGGTAGTTGATTTCATTTGCTTCCTAAGCCATCAAGATACTGCTGCAAAATAATTTCAGCCGCCACGGCATCTGTTTCAGCTTTGGGTCGACCTTTTTTGCCACTCATTCTGAGCCATTGGTCTGCCTCTTTAGAAGAGTAGCGCTCATCACAAAACTCAACTGGAAGATTAAACCTTTTAACCAATAGTCCAGCAAACTTACGAACCATCTCTGCAGATTCAGTTTCCCGGCCATCGGCAGTTAAAGGAAGACCAATAACAATAGTTTCCACTGAGCGTTTATTGATAATATTGGCGAGGTAATTAAAGATTGATCCGTCATTGCCTTCATGATGAGTTCCTACTGCCGAGGCAATAGTCCCAGTCTGATCGCTCACTGCAACACCTGTTCTGGTTCTACCATAATCGATCCCCAGATAGACAGACATCGGTTATTCCGGTTTCATTTTTTTAATGAGGGTCAATCTGAATCTGCCATCGTCAGCAAAGTCATAAATAAGTTCATCTGTAAATTCGCGCATTATTTTCACACCACGGCCACGCTGAGCCATCAAATCGTCAGGTGGAACCCATGATTCGTGATCAAAACCTGGACCGTTGTCCAGTACTATTATTTGAACTGAGTCTTCATGAAATGAGAAGTGCATTTCGACAAAGTCTGCCTCATTCATACCATTGCCATGTTCCATGGAATTTGTGCATGCTTCAATTACAGCTGTGCTTAACATTTCCATATCACTTATAGGAAAAGGAAGATCACCAGCCATTTCCATCATAATTGCATCAGGCACACCAAGATAAAGCAACTTACTTGGTACTTTCAGTATTATGTCTGATTTTGTCGACTTCATATCAATAACCTAGGCAAAACTTTTTACAGCGTCTTCTTCATCACTGTATGATTTGAACACAGTATGCAATTTTGATACCATGAATATACTTTGGATACGGTCTGAAACATTAAGAAGTTTCATCTCGCCACCGCTTTTCCTAACAGTTGAATACCCCGAAATCAGAATTCCAAGCCCGGTAGAGTTAATCCAGCTAACGTTCCCTATATCCACAATTACATTAAATGAACCTTCGTGTAACAAGGTTTTAAGAGTTTCATCAAAACTCACAGCATCTGGGCCGCCCATTAGTTTACCGCTCAATTCCAGAATCACTATGCCATCACGTTTGCGCTCTTTAATATTCAAGATTACTCCCTACGATCTCTCAAGACGAAGTTGCTTAACAATTGTGGCCATAGGTTCAGGCATTGGCGCCGAAAACTCCATCGTTTCACCAGTTTCCGGATGCTCAAAAGATATATCAGTAGCATGGAGCAGCTGATGCGATGCCTTTCTTATGGTTCGCTTCGCAAGATCGACATCCAGAGAATGCACATTACGAGCTCGATTATCATCGCCATACAGTTTGTCGCCAATTACAGGGTGACTACCATTAGCAAATTGAACCCTAATCTGGTGTGTTCTGCCAGTATCCAGTTTTATCGAGCAGAGCTGCGCAAAACCATAATCTTCAATTACATCATAATTGCAAATTGCAGTTCTACCGCCTGTTTCAACAATCGCCATCATTTTACGTTGTGACTGATGTCTATCAATCTGACCGACAAGCTTTCCCTCTGATTCATCCCATTGTCCCCAGCTCAGAGCAACATAACGTCTGCCCAGAGTTCTGTCCTGAAGCTGTGCTGACAGATGACGTAAAGCTTTAGTTGTAAGTGCTACAACCATCAAACCCGTTGTTTCTTTATCCAGCCTATGCACAATACCAGGCCGCATATTTTCACTAGGGTCTGGTAAATCTTTAAAGTGAAATAGAAGTGCATTGACCAGTGTACCAGTATAATGACCTGGTGCAGGGTGAACAACAAGACCTGCAGGCTTGTTGATTACAGCCAGGTGCTCATCCTGATAAACAATATTCAAAGGGATATCTTCAGGCTCTGCAGTTTGTGGTGGTGGCTCTGGAGGTGTAAATGATACTATGGAGCCATCTCTAAGTTTGCGAAACCTGCCAGGTTGTGGAGAATCATTTACCAGAACAAGACTGGCATCGAAAGCTTTTTTAATCTGGCTGCGGGATAAGTCTGGGCAATTACTGGTTAGATAGTGATCCAGTCTTGTTCCATGATCATCTGGTCCAGCAGTAAATTTTCTGGTTTCTGTCATTTTTTATCCCCTGACAGCCAGAGGGAGACAAAGAGAACTGTTCCACCAATTGAGACACCAATATCTGCCACGTTAAAAGTATAGAATCTATGTGTGCCTATTCCCAAGTCAATAAAATCGACAACAAGGCCGTCGTAAAAAACACGATCGATAAGATTTCCGACAGCGCCACCCCAGATAGCAGAAAGAGCTGCACGTTGCACTTTATTTTCTGGACTGATTTTTCGCCACACAAAGACCAGGACAATGGCCATAAGAAAGCTGACAGTCACCAGGAAGATCCGACCACCAGGGAAGATTCCCATTGCTGCGCCTGAATTGCGAACATAAATGAAACGGGCAAAATCACCAATGACTTCTACCCGTTGCATAAGTATATCGCGATTGGCAAGAACCAGAAGCTTGGTCACGTAGTCAACTACAAGAACAAGTGGTCCCCAAATCCAGGTTGATACTGAAGAGAGACGGATCAAATCAGACCCCTCTCCTCCTTCTCTTTGCAATCAATACAAAGGCGGGCATCAAGTTTGGCTTTCAGACGAGGCATTCCAATTGGTTTGGCGCAATTATCGCATTTACCATATGAAGCATCTTCTATGCGCAGAAGTGCCTGTTCCAGCTGGTAAAGATACCGGCCTTCAGAACTGGAAATCTGGATATTGGTTTCGTATTGAAACTCATCGCTCCCCTGGTCAGCCATATGATTTGAGTGCGCTTTTGCCCCTTCACCACCAACTTCACCCTCATGAGTGATAGTTTGAGTATGCTTGTGAAGTGATTTTTCAACACGCTCTTTCTCAATAACCAACAATTTCCGAAAACGTTCAAGTTCAGTTTTTCTCATTTGTCCTCCGACCACAGTTACCGACGCTGGAGTGCTACTTTGACTTCAACATCATCAACAGGGAATGTATCACTTATTTCAAATTCGTCATTACCAAATTCTGCCAGAGTTTCGGAAGCAATGTAATCGCCCCATTTTGAAACTGCTGTATGAACTTGTTCTGATCCATCGATGCTCAAAAGAATCCTGTCTGAAACTTCAAGCCCATTACTTTTGCGAAGATTCTGAATACGGTTGATAATTTCCCGCGCCAGTCCTTCTTCTTTCAACTCAGCAGTCAATGTACAATCCATTGCCACTGTAATCCCAGAATCTGACCCGGCAACATATGGGTCAATTCCGTTTTCTACAACCTGGATTTCTTCAAATGTGAAATCTGTTGCCTCACCAGCAACGTCCAGCGACACTGTTCCGTTTGTCCTGAGTGTCATAATATCGGCTGGGGTCATGGCTGTAATTGCAGAAGCAGCCTGTTTTGCTGATTTGCCAAATCTAGGCCCAAGAGCCCTGAAATTGGCTTTACCCTCAAGCACAACCACTTTACGAGGATCATCGATAAGTTCGATACTCTTTATATTCAGCTCCGATGCCAAAGTTTCGCTGTAGTTTGCATCATTGCAGAGAACTTCTGCTCTGTTGTCCTCAGAATGCAGTAATAATTTACCCAGTGGCTGCCGAGTACGGATACCGGAATCCTGCCGCAAAGAACGACCCAGAGTGACAACCGATTGAGCAGCTGCCATTATAGATTCCAACTCGGAGTCAATTAAAGTTGAATCACTTTCAGGGAATAACTCCAGGTGTACTGATTCAACATCGCTATGCAGAGACAGGTAAATCTCTTCAGTTGTAAATGGAATGTATGGAGCAAGCATACGCAATGACTCATCCAACACTCTATACAGTGTTCCGTAGGCGGCTTGTTTATCGCCATTCATTTCACCTTTCCAGAACCTGCGTCGAGATAGGCGAACATACCAGTTACTCAAATCATCGAGAATGAACTTGCTCAGGATTTTACCTGCACGAGTGAAGTTCATTGCATCATTATTTTCACGAACTTCAGCAATAACTGTATTGAGCCTGCTGATAATCCATCGATCCAGAATTGTTAATTCAGCTTCACCACTACCAGGAGTCCAGTTGTCCAGATTCGCATAAAGAGCAAAGAAGTTATAACTGTTTTCAAGAGTTGCCAGCAATTTGCGCTGAGCTTCTTTGACACCATTAACATCAAATCTGGTTGGCTGCCAAACAGGTGAGACAGTTAGCATGTACCAGCGTAAAGGATCTGCTCCATCGCTTTCCAGAATACCCATCGGGTCAACTGCATTACCAAGACTCTTGGACATCTTCTTCCCTTTTTTGTCCAGAATCAGCTCGATGGTCAGGCATCTTTTGTAACTGCTTTTACCAGTCAGGAATGTTGAAATTACCAACATGGTGTAGAACCAGCCGCGAGTTTGATCAATGCCTTCACTGATGAAATCGGCAGGGTATTGAGAATCAAACAGTTCCTTGTTCTCAAATGGATAGTGATATTGTGCAAATGGCATTGAACCGGAATCGAACCAGCAATCGATAACTTCAGGTGTTCGATGCATTGTTTTGCCACACTTGCAAGCAAATGTGATGTCGTCCACCATCGGACGATGAAGATCCAGTTCTGAAAGGTCATCGCCTGTCAGTGTAGAAAGTTCAGCTCTACTTTCAGGTACTTTTATTTCACCACAATCTTCACAGATCCAGACATTAAGTGGAGTTCCCCAGAATCGGTTACGACTCAGTGACCAGTCCACTCCACCAGCAAGCCAGTTACCAAACCGGTTGCTTCCAACTTCAGGAGGAGCCCAGGTTATGTCTTCATTGGCTTTGATCAAATCATCTCGCATACTGCTGGTGCGTATAAACCAACTTGGAGTTGCGTAATAAATCAGAGGTGAATCACAACGGTCATGGAACGGATAATCGTGGGTATAACTCTCTTCCTTGATCATCAGGTTGCGAGAATCAAGATCGCGAATGATACCTCGATCTGCATCTTTAACGTGCATACCGGCCCATGGTTCAACTTCTTCAGTAAATGTTCCATCACCAGCAACAGGGCAAAGGAAAGGCAGGTCATTGGCTTTGCCAACCTGGTAATCGTCTTCACCAAATGCAGGAGCCATATGTACAATACCGGAGCCACTTTCCAGTGTCACAAAATCTGCGCTAACTACGTGGTAACCATCTTTGTCACCAGTGTCACAGAAATTGTATAGGGGTTCATAGCGTCGGCCAATCAGATCACGACCTTTGAACTTTTCAAGGATTTCCGGTTCCTCTTCATAGCCCAAAGTATCCAAACGAGCTTCAGCTAGAATAAGAATTTCATCACCAAAGCGAACTTTCACATAATCGAAGTCTTCGCCAATTGCCAGTGCTACATTTGAAGGCAATGTCCAGGGGGTAGTTGTCCAGGTGACAAAGTGAGCATCGTCATCTTTGATTTTTAATTTCACGTAGATACTTGGTTCACTGACTTTTCTGTAACCACTTGAGATTTCATTTGTAGAAAGTGGTGTACCACAAGTTGGGCAGTACGGAACAACTTTGTGCCCTTTATATAGCAATCCCTTTTCATTAAACTGGCTTAGAATCCACCAGACAGTTTCGATATAATTGCTGTCGTAAGTAATGTATGGATCTTCAAGATCGACCCAATATCCAAGGCGTTCAGTAAACTCGTCCCACTCACCTTTACAACTCCACACACTTTTTCTGCATTCGTGATTGAATGGTTCAAGACCATGTTCTTCGATTGCAGTTCTACCCTGGATGCCCAGTTTCTTTTCGACTGAGCGCTCAACAGGCAATCCGTGAGTATCCCAACCAGCTTTACGAACAACCCTATGACCAGTCATGGTTTTGTATCGACACATAATATCTTTGGTCAAACGAGCCATTACATGGTGAACACCGGGGTGGCCATTGGCAGTTGGAGGACCTTCATAGAAAACCCAGTCCGGGCAACCATCTCTTTCGGAGATGCTTTTCTTGAATATATCTTTTTCTACCCATTGTCTGGAAACACGCTGCTCAGAGTCAGCATTATGATATTTGTTTGCCAGTGGTGGATAGAGTGCTTTGTCTTTACACATTACGCTGTTTTCTCCCAAGCCAATTTATGAAATCCTGCTGACAACTTCAGTCACCAGTTTACAGAGATCAGGTTCAGTTTTTGTTGCAACTTTGATTATTTCATTAACATTTGCAGGTTGCAGAGTGTCAGGGAAACAGGCGTCAGTTACGACTGAAAAACCGACAACTTTCATTCCACTGTGAACTGCAGCAACACATTCCGGGACCATCGACATGCCAACTGTGTCAGCACCAATTGCGCGCAGGTATCGATATTCACCGGCAGTTTCCAGATTTGGCCCAGCAACTGCACAATACACTGCTTTTTTCAAAGACAATTTGAGTTCCAATGCAGATTCTTCTGCCAGAACAATCAAGTCGTTATTGTAAGGTTCACTCATATCCGGGAACCTGACTCCAAGCCTGTCATCATTGGCCCCGATAAGAGGGTTGTCACCCATCAAATTAATCTGGTCTGTAATTATAGTAATATCGCCAGGGGCAAGTTGAGGGTTCATCCCGCCAACAGCGTTGCTCATGACCAGAGTTTTTGCACCAAGTGCATTCATCACTCGAACTGGCAGGGTTATCTCCTGCATTGAGTAGCCCTCGTAATAGTGAACTCTTCCCTGCATCGCAACAATCGACTTGCCACCTAGTTTACCTATCACCAGATTGCCGTGATGACTTGGTGCTGTAGAAGGTACGAAATGCGGTATTTCTTCAAAAGAAAGTGAGATTTCGACATCGATTTTGTCAACCAGCGCACCCAGGCCTGTACCAAGAATCAACCCGATTTCAGGTTGGTTGTCACATTTGTCTTTAATAAATTGTGCCGCGTCATTTATGCGGGTCCATAAATCTGTCATTTTTGCCTCCAAGCGCAGGTAAATTAACACGGTATCATGAATCAGGAAAGATAAAATGACGCTATATCAAGAGAGAACGAATCAAATTAATGAGTAAAAGCGCCATAATAGGAGATAAATCCATGCCAGGTACAAAGTTAAATCTACGCAGTACAGCAAGAAGAGGTTCAGTCATATAATATATTCTGACAAGAATTTCATTCCGGGAAGTTGGCGCAAACCATGATGCAAGCACACGAATTATGATCAGCCAACTATAAACTTGAAGTGCAGTCAGCAATAATTTGGTCAACATTGTTATTTCTCCCGTTTTCCGAAAATTGAGGTTCCAACACGAATCAGTGTTGCACCTTCCTCAATTGCTATCGAATAATCACCAGACATCCCCATACTCAGATGAGGTAAATCATGATTGATTGTTTTTTCAGATTCGTCTCTTATACGTCGCAATTTTGCAAAAGTTGTACGCAACTCTTCTTCAGTTGCGCCAAATTTTGCCATCGTCATAAAACCTTGAAGTTCTATTCCTGGAAGTGATGAACAGAGCTTAACTGCTTCAACTACTTCATCTGGAGATATACCATGCTTCTGCTCTTCCTCACTGGCATTAACTTCAAGCAACACAGGTTGCACCAAATTCATTTCTGTGGCAACTGTTGAAATGCGCTCGGCAAGTTTTATTGAATCAACAGCGTGAAGCAGGTTAAATCTACCTACAACTTTTCTTACTTTGTTCTTCTGAATATTGCCAATGAAATGCCACTGAATATCTGGCTCGGTTATACTTTC
>JAAESD010000211.1 GCA_024229695.1 bacterium | reverse complement strand
GGAGGAAAAAGTGCAAGAGATGGATTAGGACAAGCAAGCGGAGTACTACGAGATCAATCTGCAGATTTAGTAATTACAAATGCAGTGATTGTTGATGCTAAACTAGGAATTATTAAAGCAGACATTGGCATAAAGGATGGAAAAATTTTAGGTATTGGTAATGCAGGAAATCCTGATGTTATGGATGACGTTGACATTGTAGTTTCATCAAATACTGAGATAATTTCAGGAGAGCATACAATTTGTACAGCCGGAACAATTGATAGTCACATTCACTTTATTTCACCTCAACAGGCAATCGATGCAATTTGCAATGGAACAACCACAATGATTGGAGGAGGTACAGGACCTGCAGATGGAACAAATGCTACAACATGCACTCCAGGAGAATTCAATATTCACAAAATGATTCAAGCAGTGGAAGAATTTCCATTAAACTTCGGATTTTTGTGTAAAGGAAATGATTCTAGAGAAGAATCCCTTATGGAACAAGTCAGAGCAGGGGCATGCGGTTTAAAATTACATGAAGATTGGGGAACCACTCCAGCCACAATCAATTCTGCCCTAAATGTTGCAGATAAGACAGATACTCAAGTAGCAATTCACACAGATACCTTAAACGAATGTGGTTATGTCGACGATACCATTGCAGCAATTAATGGAAGAGTCATTCACACATATCATACAGAGGGAGCAGGAGGAGGCCACGCCCCAGATATCATGAAAATTGCCTCAGAATCAAACATTTTGCCGTCATCGACTAATCCTACAAGACCATTTACCACCAATACACTTGAGGAACATCTTGATATGATGATGGTTTGTCATCATCTGAATCCATCAGTTCCAGAAGATATTTCATTTGCAGAATCTAGAATCAGAGCAGAAACAATTGCCGCTGAAGACATACTTCATGACGTAGGTGCAATCAGCATGATGTCATCAGATAGCCAAGCAATGGGAAGAGTTGGAGAAACAACAACTAGAAACTGGCAAACAGCAGACAAAATGAAAAAAATGAAAGGAGCGTTACCTGAAGACTCTGAAGGAAATGACAATTTCAGAATTAAGAGATACGTTGCAAAAATTACCGCAAATCCAGCCATAACTCACGGTATATCAGAACATGTTGGAACATTAGAAAATGGAAAGATAGCAGATATTGTGATATGGATGCCACAATTTTTTGGAATTAAACCAAAAATGATTGTCAAAGGAGGATTCATCGCATATGCATTGATGGGAGATCCTAATGCATCAATTCCAACTACAGAGCCAGTATACTATAGACCAATGTTTGGAGCATTAGGGAAAACAAAACAATCAACATCTGTTACATTCACATCACAACTTGCACTAGATGATGGATTACAAAATAAGCTAAACATAGATAAAAAATTGGTTGCAGTAAAAAATTGTAGAAACATAGGAAAAAAAGATATGATTTACAATGATTCTACACCAAAAATAGAAATTGATCCAGAAACATACAAAGTTAAAGTTGATGGAGAAGTTGCAACAGTTGATCCTGCAACAAATGTTTCACTAGCACGATTGTATAGTTTGTTCTAGATATTACCTAACAACATCTTTCTATTGTTAATCGTACGTCGCACCAACATAAAGCCCGCAGCCGTTGTAAATGCACCAAATAGAATATTGACAATACTCATCTCACCACTAGAAGTTCCAGTTAATGTAAACACCATTCCAAGAATCATCATTAAGCCACCTAAGGCACCAATTATGAGCATTGGAATTGGGAGTTTTTGTTTCATATCTCCACGACTTTTGTCTGGCAATACACCACTTGCGGCTACTTTATGACATACATCACAAAAGTGCTTTTGTTTTTTGCCTTGCCATGCAGTTTGTAGGAAGAAAAATTCAGTTTGGCACAAATCACATGGTTTTTGTGGTAAGGTAACTTTGCCATTTTTTTCCCAATCCTGACCGATTTTCAACATACAAGGCTTGCAAAAACTTCCTGGAATTCTCCAAAATTTATTGAACTTGTATTTTTTCATACCAAGTACGATGCCACAACCGGTACAAGATGTCATGTTAAATCATCAATCCTAACATTAAAAAGAATTTTGGATAAAAATCAAAGTGAGAATTTGTTGAATACATGATTAAAAGAGTAAAAAGTGGCGTGACTAGTTTGCCGCTTCTTTCTTACCAGAGAATACCTTCGCAAAGCCATGTCTTGCTTCTGCAATAGGCATTCCGATGATGATTGCAGATGCAACACTGACCCAGGCGATTGCAATTCCTACCCATAGTCCGTAGAATCCAAAGTCGAAGACGTATCCTGAGAAGTACAATGGCATTGGCCAGAATATGATAACTATCAAAGTGAGCAAGCCTCCACCTTTAACACTAAACTTGAAGGCTTTCTTTAGTTGTTCTTCATCTTGTTCACGCTTTGCATTTTCTGAAGCAGTGATTTCGTGTTGTTCCATGTCGTCAGTGACAAGTGACATGTGTTGGTCCAACTCTTTCCAATCGTATTTCTTGTTCTGAGCCAAACTGATGACTATACAAATTAATCCAGATGATAATATTGCAACTACATTTCCATAAAGCATTGGGAATGCACCGCCAAGTGATGCGATATCTATAACACCGCCAGACTCAGATGCTGCAACACTTGTCCAAGTGGTTAGTGATAGACATACACCTACTAAGGCTCCAGTTACCGCACCCGCACGGGTTGTTCTATTCCAAATAATCGTTAACGCGATAGGTATGACCGCCGAACCAATCAATATTCCCATTGCTAAGTATACAAATCCTAAGCTTAATCCCATTCCTAACAGTACGACCGCAAGCGCACCCATTCCAAGTCCAAACGCAACTATGACACCACGACTTACCTTTAACAGCTGCTTGCCTGTGGCCTTTGGATTCTTGTACGTACGATATACATCATAAGTAATCAACGAAGATACTGCGATTAGTTCTGCAGAACCTGCCGAAGTCACAGCCATGAATAGCATGACTAGTACCATGATGGCACCTATCTCACCCATTAGCACTGATGCTGCTGCTGGAACTACAAGTCCGAGCTGCACCTGTTCAGGTGTGAGCGCCACATCAAGCGCCACCGCCGTCAGTCCCATAGTAGTTGCTAGTGTAAATGGAATTGCAAACCAGCACATTCCTCCAAGTAAGAAACCTTTTACGGTTGCACTTGGTTGTGCAGCAATTGCACGTTGCCAGTATGCCTGATCAACGAATACAGTTCCAAAGTTTCCTACAATATTGATAACTCCAAAGATTAAGCCTCCTGCAGAAGCCATTGTTAGGTATGCACCCATTGCATTACCTGGTTCGCCTTCAGTAAAGGTTGGTTCTAAGACAGGTTTTAGTGAAGCCGCCTCGACCAGTTTATCGTACATTCCTTCAACTCCACCCGTAATTGGGCTGATGAAGAATACCGTTGCGACAAAGGTTAGAATTACTATAAAGATAATGACCGTGTGCATGTAATCTGCCACAAACGTAGCCTTCAGTCCACCAACTAAGGTGTAAATCATGACTCCAACAGGAATCAACATTGCTGCTAGAGAGATATCCATTCCAGTCAAGCCGTTTACAACTGCTGCGCCTCCAAGTAGAAGCATACCAGTTACAATCATGTTACATGTTAATGCAAAACCTAAGAAAACTTTGTGAGTACCAGCACCAAATCGTGCTCTAATAATTTCCAAAAATGTGTGTGCGTTTGGAGCCTTTCGTTTTAGTTCAATTGCTAGAATTCCGAACAAAAGTACCTGAATTGATGCGCCTGCTGCATACCAGAAAGGACCACTTACACCGTAAAGATATGCGACTGTAGAAGATTGTAGTAATGTTGCAGCCCATGTCCATGCTGAGACAATTGCTGCTGCTGTTAGACCTGTTTTGATAACTCTTCCTGCAGTGTTAAATGCTTCAGAGCTTTGAACATGTCCAAGATATTTCTCTTCGAGTTTAATCTCTGCAGAGATAATTCCTGCGAAGACCATTCCAAGACCAACAACGATGAACCAACCAATGGATTCATCTAAAACTTCACCTAGCTTAAACTCACCACTGATTGCACCTGCTGCATCTGCATCAGGAATTAGACCTAGAGATGCGATCGAAATTGCAAACAATGGTAGCAATAGTGCTAAATTACGTTTCAACAGAATTACGCCAAATAACTGAGATATAAGGAGTTCTAGAAATCGGCAATTGCCGAATTAATATATATTGTTATATAGTGCTAATTTTCGATATTCGAAACTATAATTTTAGAAAAACAGGTTTCCACT
>JAAESD010000210.1 GCA_024229695.1 bacterium | reverse complement strand
TGACAGGGGCACACCAGAAAACTTCTTGCATCTTTACCAATTCTTCCAATTGCCGACGAACCTCTTTGTCAGCCCGCATCAAGTCGCGGTTCAACTGGTCAGCAGGTGTGTCAACTTTTGGCTTTGGATCATACTTCGACATCTGTTTGCTCTTTCCTGATTAATTCACTGATTAGACCAGCTTTTTGCTGTAGTTCAAGAAACTTTTTCACGGCATCAAGTTGTGCCAATGTTTCCATTTGAATTTGCAACACCTGCAAATGCTGTTTGTTTTCGTCCACTTTCCCCTCCTAAATTGAGATTTTAACCGTTCCGCTATCGTTCCACAATTCACCAGCTACACCTGGATCTGATGTTGGCAAACCGCTGAGAGTCATTTTGCCTGTGAAGTTGCCATCTACTGAATAAACGTCAGACCATCTTATGCTGTTAGTGCCGTTTGTGTAGGTATTATCAGCATTCGGTTGAAAATTAGAAGTTTTAGTGGTAGCCGTGGAAATTTGCGTCGTTGTCGAGCTTATAGATAAACGATTAGCATTGTTATAGATAAACTGAATTCCACCAAAAGCAGGTTGTATTCTGATTCCACGATAAGCCGTTCCGACATAACCGCCGATTCTGATGTCTCGTTGGACTCCAGCACCCGTTAGGCTTGACAAGATCCGATAATTGTTTGAGTCCGTTTCGAGAGTTAGGAACTCCGAATCAGCCGCCGAAGCATCGCCAAGGTTGAATAGCTTATATGACCCGCCGACTTCGGAAGTTAGGTTGCCGCTGAATGAGCCATCTACTGAATAGACGTCAGACCATCGAGCATTGCTTTTACCTAGCAAAAGCGTGTCCACTTTGGTAACGTTCGGGTATAAATCATCAAGTAGCTCAGCACCATCAGACCTGATTGAGAGTACTGGGTTGCTACCAAACGCTAGGTTTAGGAATCCATAGGTATCGAAAGAAATCCTCCCAAAACCTGAACCATAGCAACCTTCTAACGCAAACTGTCTAACGGCTCCCGTACCTGCTCTAAGGGGGGCTATTTTATAAACGTTAGAACTTGCTGAGATTTCCAAGTATTCCGAATCAGCCGCCGATTCATCGCCAAGGTTGAATAGCTTATATGACCCGCCGACCTCGGAAGTTAGGTTGCCTGTGAAGCTGCCATCTACTGAGTAAACAGCAGAAAACCTATTCGTACTTCTACCAATAGGAACTGTGTAGCCCGATTGGGGAAGCAAGTCCTCGTAAAAAGCAACAGCATTAGCCCCTACAGACATGACATAGCCACCGCCAGCCCGTAGTAAAATTTGGCCTGCTGGATTGAATGCAAGCCTAGTGTCTGCGTTTCCAATCGAAATGTTCTTCTCAGTACCCGCACCAGTTGCACGGGTATAGAACTCAAAATTATTGCCATTGTTTGATAGCTCTAAATACGATGTGTCTGTGTCACCTTCAGTACCTAGCTGGTATAGCTTATATGACCCGCCGACTTCGGAAGTTAAGTTGCCGCTGAAGTCACCATTTGTAGCCGTGATTCCCTGAGTAAAGTCGTTGTCACCTGTCCAGGTGTTGTCACTGTCCAGATAAGCAAACTTCGACAGGTCAACGCCAATGGCCGCCCTGGCGGCGGCTTCATCTGCTGCTGTGATCAGTTCACGGCCAACAGTTGTCGAATCAAGTATGTTTTGAGACTCAAAGGCGAT
>JAAESD010000209.1 GCA_024229695.1 bacterium | reverse complement strand
TATTTTTATGAATGCAAAATCCTTTAATAGCAATACCTGCCAAGGCATCAATGCACATCAGCAGAGTTATGTATTTGCAATAATGTTTCAGGCGTCTTGCTTTTTACCGGCAAAGGATATGCGTGTCTGTCTTACTTTCAGCCCTGACACGAGCGCTGTTCCTGGGTCTGCTGGAACTGGGTCTTGACTTGTTGGAAGAGCTAATGCAGGACTTTCTGGTGCCTCTGAACAGCAAATCAGAAGCTGACCGAATGGTGGCTTGATACTGGGGTCTCAGCCTCTGACTCCAAAAAAACGGAGGCAGGCGCTTGGAAGAACAGGCTGTTTCTCTTTTCAGTTTGACTTTGTAGCTTCTTCGCTGTTGCTTCTAATCAGGCCTTATTGCTAGAAAAAATAGTAATGCTTGTTTTACATCAATGTCAGAACTTTTATTTAACAATGACTTTTCTGATGGGCTCGCTTGGTGGATAAATGAAAGTAGTCATTCAGCCACTGTAGAGATCGAGTTGAACAATGGTAATCAAACAGTTCGATTGCAGCCAACAGTAGACGGAACAGCAAGGATCACTCAGCGGGTTGCAGTTGAAGGAAACACCCAATATCAATTGAGCGGAAATATATTTTCAGAAAGAGACTCATATGGATATATTGATGTAGAAGGATTTGATGGAAGATGGTCTGAAGACACATCTGGGGATAATGCATCAGGGGAATACAGCATCATATTTACG
>JAAESD010000208.1 GCA_024229695.1 bacterium | reverse complement strand
TGTTGCCCAGGCAAAGTGTCGTTGCTTTGTCAATGAGGCTCTAGTTTCCGAAGCGGAGCTCAAATTCAGTTTGATTTCGAGCTAATTTTTGTCTGTTACTTTCTGTACGTGCATTGTGATACCAGCTTGCGATTTACTCCTAAATGGATGATCTTATGAGGTGCCGAATGTTGACATTCATCCCACTGCAATAATTGATCCGGGAGCGATGATTGGTGATGAAACCAAAATCGGTCCCTATTGTGTCATAAGAGAAGGTGTAAAAATCGGACATGGTTGTATTCTACACGATCATGTTTCTATTGAAGGAGCTACCACTATAGGTGATCAGAATACCTTTCACCCCCATTCTGTAATTGGAGGCCAAAGCCAAGACCTAAAATATTCAGGCGAGCCAACGCACTTGGAAATTGGCAATCAAAATATTTTCCGAGAATTTGTTACTGTTAATAGGGGCACAGACCCCGGCAGTAAAACTCAAGTAGGAAGTCATGGAACTTTTTTGGCTTATTCGCATATCGCCCATGATTGTGTTGTCGGTGACCATGTTATTTTTTCCAATAACGGAACCCTTGCGGGTCATGTTCAGATGGGTGACTATGCAATTCTTGGTGGATTAACTGCCGTTCACCAATTCTGTCGTATCGGTTCTCATGCAATTACGGGCGGTTGTTCAAAAATTGTTCAGGACGTTCCTCCTTTTATGATTGCTGATGGTAACCCTGCTGAAATTCGAAGCATTAACGCTATTGGCTTGCAACGTCGTGGATTTGCTGATGAAGACATACGATCTCTCAAAGAAGCTTATAAAATTATTTTCTTGAGAAAAATGACAGTCTCAGACGCATTAGAAGAACTGAAAAATAGTTCTGCTGAGCTGGCCAGTGAACATCCTGTGAATATCCTAATCACATTCATAGAATCCAGCGAAAGAGGCATCATTCGCTGAAATAGCTTATTAATCAAAATATGAAGCCCAGTATCAATCGACTTCGGCTCATTGGCTACATTGAGGGTATCTCTTTTCTGATACTTCT
>JAAESD010000207.1 GCA_024229695.1 bacterium | reverse complement strand
CTGTAAATTTTTTCCAAAAACTGTTCATTGCCGATGCCTTATAAGAGTTGTACTTTCAACTCATGAAAACTTTGATTACCTGTCTGTTGCTTTTTGCTGTTCCTCTTTTTGCATACGAGGGCGATTTCTTCTACGGCTTCAGTGCTGGAGCTGGAAGCGGCGAAATGCGCGACAATGCTTTTCATATTTTCGACGACTACTCCCGTGACCCTCAACTTTATCCTGCAGAGCAAGGCTATAGTATACAACTACAACTGGGATATGTCCTGCTTCATGATTTCAGGCCCGGCCTTGTGATAGACAGCTGGTCAAGAACTGGCACTTTTGATTTTGACCACCTGGTGATTACACCTGTAGCTACCTGGTTTCCTGGACAAAACAATTTTTATGTTCGACCTGGAGCAGGCATCTCTTTTACCGGTGTTGACTATCTTGAACAAGGTGACTGGCACAGAAAAAGGGACTTTGGTTCAGCAGTAAGTTGCGCTGTTGGCTATGTATTCAAATTTGAAGGTATGGAGATCGGTCCTCAAATTTATTTCAGCGGATCAGTTGGTAAAGACCTGGAAGTCTGGGCAAGTCACTATTCTGTAATGGTAGAAATCAATTGGGCCAGGTAGCTCGTAAAATCAGACCAACCATTACAAGTGCAACAATGTGCTTAAACAAAATTGCCAGTAGTTTACCTATAAAAGCATGAACACCGATGCGCAGACTTTCTTCGAGCCGTTTCTCTCTGATGTATTCACCAAGAACGGCACCGCCAAAGGCACCAAAGAAACCACCCATCAAAGTTCCAAAAACCGGAGCAATACCACTACCAAAAAAAGCACCGGCAATACCACCTACAAATGCGCCAACTACACCACTCCTGGTTGCGCCCATTTTGGCTGTGTAGAGTACTCCAAGCAGGGATTCTACTCCCTCGGCCAGGATTACAAGACCACCAAGAATAGCTAACAATTTCCAGGATATCGGGTCAAAACCGGTAAATACACCATGGGTAAGGGCAAGCATAAACACTGCCATCGTTCCGCCAAGGCCCAGGTAGACCAGCAACGATGATACAACCAGCAACAGCGCCCAGAGAAAAAACATACCCCAGACACCTAGAAAAGAGAGTTCAGAAAGTCCTGGCACTATTGCTCCAGGTGATATGATTTTTCACCAGCTGTTACCTCAAAATTGAGTGTGTTGTCTGCAGGAGGCATAGTGCAATTATAATCTTCGGTGTTGTAATCGCAGAGAGGATTGTAGGCAAAGTTGAAATCCAGCTCTATAGTTCCATCGCCATTGATTTCCAGGTCAAGATAACGCCCACCAGCATAAGTTTCTTTGCCGGTTGTTGCATCGTAGAATGGAAGCCAGAGATAATCTCCATGCTTTGTTGTATCAACAGGACCATAAGCCCATAGGGTGTGGATTTCTTCATCGATTTTAAAGCTGACTGATCCTTTTCGCAGGTACTCAACTTTTTTGCCACTGTGTTTTTCCAGGACAACAGTTTCTTCAGAGTCCGCTTTTTCAAACTTTGTAACAAATCGCAGGGTTTCATCTGGATAGTAATAATTAAGCCCGATAAAGCCCGCTTGATCGGCTGGTAAAAGTGGACTCTCCTTTGGATCCATGAATCTTTCGTTTCTATCTATACGCATTTCAACAAGCCTGATTTCCCAAGCTTCTTTTTGTGCATCGTCCATTGTAAGTGCACCCGGAACTTCAGGGCTACATGCACCGATAACCAGAAGTATCAATATCAGCGGTAGAAATTTCTTCATTATTATCCTCAACTCCAAACCTGTAGCTAACGAATCATTGCCCAACAGCCTAAAAGCCGTTAGTTTCAAGCTATGAACAGTAATACAAAAACCCACAATTCTCAATATGAAGCAAGAGAACTCCTGCCAATTGGACTTATTGTCGCCATTGGAGCCATTTTCTGCCGATTACCCGCTCTTGGCGCCTGGTGGAACCTTGACGATTGGGATCTGCTTGCCCGTGCCGCAAACGTCATTTTTTCAGATGGACCGTCCCCCCGCGTTTTCAGCCAGATAGTCTTTTGGGAAGTATTTCACCCAATCTTTGGTGATAATGCGCAAGGCTGGGCATTTGTTCGTCTGCTAATTTTTGGTGGCATCAGTTGGACTACAGTCAGAATCTGTAAACACCTTGGAATGGAAAAACTGCCCCGCCTTTTTGCCGGATTACTTGTTGCTGCTTCCCCGCTGGCTTTTACGCCATTGTATTGGGCAAGCGGAGTTCAGACTTTGCTTGGTGCCTTGTTTGCATTGCGAGCAATCGATTTCGCTTTGCAAAACAGAATCTGGCCAGTTCTTCTGTTAGGTGTTTTATCAATTCTTTCGAAAGAAAATGCAATCCTGCTGCCGTTGATTCTGCCATTTGTTTTCATTAATAGAACATGGAAACACTGGTTGGTTATTGCACTATTGGGTGCTTTGGCAATTTTCGAAAGCTGGCTGGTCCTAATTACATTCAATCACACTCCTGGCATGCCATATGCACTTGGGGATATCCAGTCTGTTTTCACTCACCTTGCAGGGTACGGCTGGTGGATGCTATCGCCTGGCATTCCATACACAATCAAGCTGGGGCTAGTAGAGTTAATTGCAGGACTTTCACTTTGGCTGCTGTGGGGAATCTACAGTTTTAGAACCTGGCGTAATGACGATTCAGTTCCTGCAATATTACTGATTTCTTCTTTGGCATCGATTGCTCCAGCCCTGGCATTGAAAACACACCATTATCCTTACATGGCATTTCTGGCTGCAATTCCATTTTACATTCTGGTTGCTCAACTTGCGGTCAGCCGATTCAGTTTCTCTATTAAAAAATCAGTTATTATGTCGGTTATGATACTGCTGATCGGTTTTGGGTTGATGGAAGCCAGAATTACACTACGTACCAGTGATGGGTTGGCAGCAGATCCGGTTGTATTCAAAACTTCAATTTCATATGCAGCTGTCTCGAAGATTCGTACTTTCCAGAACAACCCGGTTGTGATTTTACAGCCATCAGTTTCCATCGACAAAGAAAATGCCGGGCTACTGAGACCTACGCCAATCTACAATGCAATTGGTGGGCAGACATTAGTTTCACTGCTTGCACTTGAGGGCATAGACCTGTCCTGGAAAACCGGACTGACCAGATCTATCCCAAAAGATGCAATTATTCTTGTTGATGCCGGACCGATTTTGAAATTCTGGGGTCAAATGCCACAGCCTTTAATTTATCTGGCATTGAGTGATATCGCATTGGGAAAATTTACAGAAGCAAGGTTTGCTCTGCGTGAAGCGATGATTAGCAGTGATACGACAATGCCGTTTATGTATGATGAATCGCAATTAATTTTGCCACCTTCTGAAATTGAGAAAAACTGTGAAGCATTTCTACGTTTTCTTGAACTCGACAGTGATATTAATGGCGAAAATGAGGCAATAACTGAAACTGCAGTTGATCTGTTTGATCGATGTGGATTTACAAGGGAGAAAAATGACTGAATTATTAGCCAGAACTATTGGACAGTGGACTTATGGAGATCTACTGACAGCATTAGCAATAATTTTTGCTGGAATAATTGTGCGCTTTATTATAACAAGCTTCGTTGCAAAAAAAGCAATCGCACTTACCCAAAAAACAGAAACTGAAGCTGATGACATTGCAATAAAAGCGGTCGTCTCTCCTCTTGGAAATGTAGTAATTTTAATAGCTGTTTATTTAGCTTTGCGAACTCTTGCCAGCGAATATCTGCTGCTGCTTGAGCGAAGCAAGATAGCTTTCGATGTTATCGTGACAATTATGATTGCTCGTGTTGTTCTAAAACTGATTGATGCAGCATCTCTGTTTTTCATCCTTCTTGCAGACAAAACCGAAACATCTTTTGACGACCAGATTGTTCCCTTACTCCGTAAAACTTCAAAAGTATTTGTTGGTGTAATAACTTTTATAATGGTGCTGCAAAATCTTGGTGTTTCGATAACTGGAATGGTTGCTGGACTTGGTATTGGTGGTCTGGCTCTTGCCATGGCAGCAAAAGATACTCTGGCAAACCTTTTCGGATCAGTAACAATCCTGATTGATAGACCATTCAAGGTTGGTGACATAATTACTACCGGCGCAAGTACCGGCGTAGTTTCAGAAATTGGCTTGCGATCAACCAGAATTAGAACTTTTGATAAAACTATGATTTCAATTCCAAATGCAGAGATGGCAAATGCGACTGTTGAAAACACTTCAGTCAGACCACGTAGAAAAGTATTGATGCAAATTGGACTGACTTATGACACAACTCCAGATCAAATCAGGCAGGTACTTTCCGGTATCGAAAAATTGCTTGTCGATCATCCAGGAGTTGATCCCGATGACCAGAATGTACGTTTCACAAACTTTGGTGATTCAACTCTGGACATCGAGTTTAAATATTTCACAATTGAAACTGGTTATGATGGCTTCTCTCAGGTAAAACAGGACATCAGCCTATCGATTATGGACCTGCTTGATGGTATGAAAGTGGAAATGGCGTTCCCTACACAAACTGTGTATTTGGAGAAAGACTAACTTCTCCACTCAGGTGGAATTAATAAATAACCAGCTACCACTGTTGACGTTAACAGTGGTAGTTGTGTAGATTGTAATAATGAAACTTGAGCCCTAAATGAACTGAGTACAGTATGATGAAAAATATTATCCTTGTTATTACCCTGCTGTTGATTTCTGTCCTGAATGTTTCTGCAGATAATCAGAATGGCTCTCGCAACAATCCCTACCTGTCAATTAGAAGCCTGGACATGGGCAAAACTGCTGCTGCCGGACTTGAAGATTATTTTGAATTTGATGTTCTGCCAGCTCAGGTTATGCATTTTTCATGGGAAGCTTTTGCAAACGCTTATGGTGGAACCATCGCTTCTTTCAGATACGGTTTTGATATCATGGATCCGGATGATCCTAATGATCCCGGCTGGGCAGTCCCACATGGTTTGGGCATTGAGTTTCAGACAACCTCTGAATTTTCTTTCAGCAGCGGTATCCATAACATGTTTATTGAATGTATTGATGACTTTGGAAATATGACCAGACCTGAATTTTT
>JAAESD010000206.1 GCA_024229695.1 bacterium | reverse complement strand
CAAAAAATAGTAATAGTAAAACTCGATGCACAATAACCTCCAATTTCAAGCTAATCAGAGTATACCATAAATCAGATCACAAGTCCGTGTCCATTTTCTTTAAGCCATTTTGAATGAATTTCATGCTCGGGATAAACTTGATCCAATAATTTGTAAAATCGCTTGGAGTGATTGAGGTGCTGCAAGTGACAAAGCTCGTGAGCTACTACATAATCTATCACTTCTGGTGGTGCCATAATCAATCGATAACAAAATGACAACGTCCCCCGCGAACTACAACTTCCCCATCTACTGGTTCGCTGACCAACAATAATTTTCTTTGGCAACAATCCGATAGCTCCGCCCAATTCCTCTACTCTTTCAACCAGCAGCTCTTTTGCAATTTTCCGATACCATTTTTCAACCAACGGTCGCGGGTTCAGATCGGCATCTGGCCCCAATTCAACAATCAAACTCTCATCTTCCAGAAAAACCCTGCTCCGCTTTCTGTCTTCCGGAAGAGACCTCACTAAAACTGTCAGTTCATTGCCATATAATAAAAGTTTTGCCCCATTAACGAGCTCAGGTACATGCCTTGGCCCGTCCCACACATCAAAATGATCCAGCTTTTTAATTGCCCACTTGCTGTGTTTTATCAACGCCTGTTCTGCATCGCGAATTGCATATCGATGTGGAATTACAACAACCAGCCCGTCATCAGCACTGATTTTCAGACTAATACTGCGCACACGCTTGCTCCTGCGAATTATGTAGGTTGCAGGTTTGCTGTTTAACAGTATTTTTGCTGGATACTCTTTCAAGCTCGCTCCATTATTGTGTGACTCTTACACACCGGAGATAACAGTGAACGACAATATCGGCAAGGCAATACTTTGGATGACCGTTTCTGCGCTTGGCTTTGCGCTGATGGGCGCCGCTGTCCATGATCTTGACAATATCCCGCTGGCTGAAAGCGTCTTCTCGCGCAATCTGATTATTCTGGCGTTGACCGGGGTTGTTGTTTTACGACGACGAGAAAATCCTTTTTCAACTGCACTTCAGAATCGATCAATAATTCTACGCTCAATCAGTGGGCTCTGTGGAGTTACTCTTTTCTTCTACGCTCTGCAAAATCTTCCACTTGCAGAAGCGACGTTGCTAAACAAGTTGTCGCCATTTGTTGTAGTCTTGCTCGCCAGGATGTTCCTTGGCGAACCAACCAGTAGAAAATCTATCTTCGCGATGGTCATAGCATTTTGCGGAACGATACTGGTAATAAACCCGGGCAGTGGCTATTCTCTGCTACCTGCACTTGCGGGAATCGGCTCAGCATTTTTTGCAGGTGCTGCTTACACAATAATCCGATCATTAAAAGGCAGAATAAAACCTCACTTAATTGTTTTTATCTTCTCGCTTTTCTCCACCCTGGTCACTCTGCCGATTGTCCTGTTCACCGGCACAGTCCCAAACAATCAACAGCTTCTACTGCTACTGGCAACAGGTACTTTTGCCGGACTAGGTCAATATGCACTAACCAAAGCATTTCATTACTCACCTGCTGGCAGAGTATCGCTATTCAGTTATCTGAGTGTTCTGTTTGCTCTGGTTGTTGGTGTAATTCTTTGGAACGAAGTTCCAGGAACAATGCAGATTACTGGTGGCGCGCTGATCCTCACTGGCGCTGTTGTCAATAGTTTGGAAAAGTGATTTTCCCCACGTGGGGAATTATTCCATCCGGGTGGAATCCATAAATTCATTGACTGAATGCTTTATCAATGTAAAATATCTGGTGTTATTAATGATTATTTTATGGAGGTTTCTATGTTAATTCGCTGGATTTTACTCATCATTACATTCGCATTTATTTCAGGATGCACCACCTACCGCCCACCACTGATTTGTGTTACTGATGACCTTCATGGTGGTGAGCTTTATTATGTCGATGGAATACCTTACATCAGTTTTGGCTCAGATAATACATATACAACAATCACAATGTCACCCCACTACATTTCGGATACTCCAGTTATGAAAACCAGTCTTACTATTTGGAATAATTCATCTGTTCCTTTTGACTTCAATCCTGGTGAACACATTAAGTTCAGAGTCATAAATGATGACACAGAATCAGACTACTCTAAACCAATTCCTCCACATGCTGTGCAGACAATAGTTGTCAGAGCTGCAGAAGCTTCTGCTTTTGCAACACTCTTTGTAGGAGCAGTGGTTAGTGCTTCGCAGGATTACAACAATCAACCTATTGATGCAGCCATAACCAGAAATAACGCCAACTATGATGCTGCAGCAATTACACAGCTTGGGCAAATTCGTATGCAACAAATGGCAAATACTATGCTACGGAAAAATACAATATTCCCTGATCAGGCAATTACTGGTTTCATGTTTTTTGATAATCTTCCAGAAAAATGGACCGACACTCAATTTGAAGTAACTATTACTCTTCCAGATGGCGAAAAATCGATAGCGTTCGAAATCGAAGTTGGTGACTGGGAGTCATCGTGGGATTCTTCAAAAATGCAGAACTTGAAAAGAATTAATCGCGGCTTGCAGTAATTATTCTCTGATATAAAATAAAAAAAAGAGCCCGCAATCTGCGGGCTCCATCAACTAACAATAAAATTTATTGCAAACTGCCAATTTCAGCTTCAACAGCTTCTAGAACTTCACACGAT
>JAAESD010000205.1 GCA_024229695.1 bacterium | reverse complement strand
TTGAGTTGAAATGAATGACAATTTGTCAGGTAACACTTTCTACACGTTCCAGATATGTTAAGTAACCTGCAATCGACTGATAGGATCAGGGAGGAATTTTGAGAATGAAACCATGGAAAAACATCTTCTTGTCTGCGGTCTTGGTTACGGGATCGGTTCAAGCACAATTTGCTGAAGGTCAAACCGTTCTGCATGGTGCCATTGGTCCGGCCTTTTCATATATGATGTCACTTGAATTGGATCAAACTGCATTTGGCTTGCTGAGTAATTTTACCGCTGATTTTGATATTTCAGATGCTGCTGAAGTATCTGGAATCAATAGTAATGGTATGGTTGTGACTGGTTTTGAAGGATTTGGTGAGGTCACACCACATTGGACCATCGGTATGTATGCCGGACAGGGTGAATATATTGCCTCTGCCCAGGATGCGGCAGATGTTGACTATACTATTAATTTTGTTTTAAGCAGTGTCGGTGTGACAGCAGAGTTCAATACCCATTCCCGCTCAAGACTGAAATTATTGGGTGGTTCACTTTTTGGGTTAGGTCAGGCTTCCCTGGTAGCCAGTTCCTCCCCTGGCAATGAAAGCTGGAGTGACATTACTTCAGGAAGTGCTCCCCGTAAAGCATTTGAATTGTCCGCCTGGACACCTGTTATCCAGCCATATCTGGATATC
>JAAESD010000204.1 GCA_024229695.1 bacterium | reverse complement strand
TCTCCAGCGCTAAAAAGAATATTGCAACTAAGCCAAGTCCTCTTCCTCAAGATTAATCTTATTATTTCATTTGCTATATTTAATGTACACTGGTTTTAAATTTACAACAGGGAACCAAAAGTTATGCCTGAATGTAATATGCCTGTGGATAATATTGTTGACTTCAGTTTTAGGAAACAATGCTCCGACGATTTCAAACGTAACGGATCAGAGTATTAATGAAGACGAAAATACCGGGGCAATAAATTTCACAGTAGCTGATGATGAAACAGCGGTTGGAGCTTTGCAGGTAGGAACGGCTTCATCAAATGCCACTTTGGTGCCGCCAGCGAATGTCGTTATTGATGGTGTTGATGGAAATCGTACTGTAACAGTGAAGCCGGCTGATGACCAGTTCGGCACGGCAACGATCACTTTAACGGTCTCGGATGATAACGAACCTATTGCTCAAGCGCAAACGTCTTTCACGGTAAATGTTACTGCGGTTAATGATCCGCCAACGATTTCAAACGTAACGGATCAGAGTATTAATGAAGACGAAAATACCGGGGCAATAAACTTCACAGTGAGTGATGCAGAAACAGAGTCTGGAACTTTGACGGTAACAAAGACCTCATCAAATGCCACTCTGGTACCAGAGGCAAATATTACTATTGGTAGTGCTGATGGGAATCGTACTGTAACAGTGAAGCCGGCTGATGACCAGTTCGGCACGGCAACGATCACTTTAACGGTCTCGGATGGGAATCTTACGGCCTCAGATTCGTTCACCCTTACAGTTGCTGCGGTTAATGACCCTCCAACGATTACAGGTATAGATGCGCAAACTATCAGCGAGGACTCTGCAACTGGTGAAATAAACTTCATAGTGAGTGATACAGAAACAGCGGTTGGAGATTTGCAGGTAGGAACGGCTTCATCAAATGCCACTTTGGTGCCGCCAGCGAATGTCGTTATTGATGGTGCCGATGGAAATCGTACTGTAACAGTGAAGCCGGCTGATGACCAGTTCGGCACGGCAACGATCACTTTAACGGTCTCGGATGATAACGAACCTATTG
>JAAESD010000203.1 GCA_024229695.1 bacterium | reverse complement strand
TCCACTCAATGTTGGCATCCGGGGGTCATCCCAACCAGACACTTTATCCTCTTCAACAAGCTGTAACAGTTTACGCTTGCTCATTATTGTATAAGTCAGATTCAGACGAGCAAATTCAATCTGCTGTGGATGAAAAACATTCAGCTGCTCAAGGAACCAGTCGTAAACCGGTCTGTGAACTTCAAACTCAAGAGTGCAAATAGAGTGAGTAATTCCCTCAAGTGAATCTTCCAGGCCGTGGGCCCAGTCGTACATTGGGTAGATGCACCAATCGTTGCCGGTTCTGTGATGTTCCGCATGACGAATCCTGTAAATCAGAGGATCGCGCATCAACATGTTGTCATGGGACATATCAATTTTTGCACGCAGAACTTTTTCGCCATCGACAAATTCTCCAGCACGCATTTTTGCAAGCTGATCCAGATTTTCTTCAACTGAGCGATCACGAAACGGGCTGTCAACTCCCGGAGTTGTTACGGTGCCTCTATTTTCACGAATCTGTTCACCAGACTGGTCGTCAACATAGGCTTTGCCATCGTTG
>JAAESD010000202.1 GCA_024229695.1 bacterium | reverse complement strand
TACTTGCTGCCGCAGGTGCCAACCAACCAGTATACGATATTCCGTATTCTATAAGAATGGAGAATGGAGATATAATCTCCAGAACCATGACTTCAGCTGGTGCGGCTTCTCCCCACTTTACTTACTCAACTTGGTTTAAAAAGTCAGACGTAGCTACACATCAATTTCTTCTATGGTGGCAAGCAAAGGCTGTTCACACAAATGCGGTTGTCGAACTTTGTTGGTTCGCAACCAATATCTTTCGTTTCAATTTATGGACAGGAGGTAGTTCATCAGCTGACAGATACTCGTCTGAGAAATTTCAAGATCCTGGCGCCTGGAATCATTTTGTAATGCAATGGAATGGTGCAACCGTGGCGATATATCAAAATAATCAACTTGTCAATATGGCTACAGGTGGTGATATAGTTTCACAATCGTGGGGCTTACAAACGGGCAATATAATGAGGGTTGGTTCGTCAGATGCTGCAACTTCTATATTGGGGTACATGGCAGACTCTTATTTTATTGAAGGACAAACACTTGCTCCAAGTAACTTTGCTGCAGCAAATGAAGATACTGGGCAATGGTTGCCCATAGAATATGAAGGAACCTTTTCTGGAAATTCTTTCTATTTGGATTACAAAGATGCTTCTGACTTGGGTAAAGATGTTAGTGGGTTAGGCAATCATTTTACAACCACCGCGATAGCAGCTGACAATCAAGTATTGGACAGTCCGACGAATAACTATTGTACTTTGAGTCCTCTTAGTAAGAGAACTGACGGGTCTCAGGTAGTTACACTTTTGGAAGGAAATCTAAAGAGCACCACGGTTAGTGTCGGTGGTGCCGGGAACAACGAAGTTGCCTCAACAATGGCTGTCAGTTCTGGAAAATGGTATGCAGAACATTATGTGATTAGTGTTGGAAGCGGAAGCGTCTGGACAGGCATTTGTAAGAGCGAGTTTCCTCACAATGAAAGCATGGAAACTTCTACGAATTGTGTGTATTATCTTGAAGGTGGTGGTAAACGAGTTAATGGATCAAACTCGTCTTATGGTGATACTTACACAACAGGAGATATTATTGGTATTGCTCTGAACCTAGATGATAATGAGTTGACATTTTATAAGAATGGAACTGCTCAAAATAGCGGAACAGCGATCTCAATCACCGCTGATGAGTATGTCTTTACTTGGGGTAAAGGTTCCGGCAACCCATCAACGGTATGGAACTTTGGCCAAGACTCCTCATTCGCCGGAAACAAAACAGCACAAGGAAACGGTGGTACTGGTGAGGACTTTTTCTATACACCTCCCGCAGGATTCAAAGCGTTAAACACGGACAACCTTGATGACCCTAGTATTGTTTTACCTACAGAACATTTTAATACCAACCTCTGGACAGGAACAGGTGGTACACGATCTCTTACTGGAGTAGGGTTTCAACCTGTCTTTACTTGGATCAAAAGTCGAAGTGATGGACTTCAGCATATGCTGTTTGACTCTGTTCGTGGAGCAACAAAATATTTGGTATCAGATGCGGCAGATGCAGGGGCTACTGACGCAACGCAACTTACAGCATTTGATTCAGATGGGTTTTCTCTAGGTAGCGGAACGGTTGTTAATGGAACTTCTAAAACTTTTGTCGGATGGAACTGGAAAGGTAGTGATACACCAACAAAAACATTTGTGGTAACAGTAACAAACCCAGGCAGTGGTAACAGATATACACTTGATGGTAAGGTATCTGGAACAAATGCTATGCCTATTACGATAGAAGAAGGCGGCACATATACATTTGACCAATCAGATAATAGTAACTCAGGTCACCCATTACGTTTCTCAACAACAGCAAACGGAACTCATGGTGGTGGGTCAGAATACACGACAGGTGTTACAGTAAGTGGAACGCCAGGTAGTGCTGGTGCAAAGACGGTTATAACTGTTGCCGCATCTGCCGCAACACTATATTTCTATTGTACTGCCCATAGTGGTATGGGAGCACAAGCGAGTACGCCAGGATCGGGTGGTGGTGTATCTGACTTGTCTGGTACAACAGCATCTGTAGTTAATGCAAATACTACTGCCGGTTTTTCGATTGTTTCATATGCTGGTAGTGGAAGTGCTGGAGCTACAGTAGGCCATGGGTTAAGCCAGACGCCAGATTTAATCATAATAAAGAACAGAACTGCTATTACAAATTGGGTAGTAAATAGCCCAATTATTGATAGTGGATTTACAAAATGGGCTATGAAGTTAGATATAGACCAAGCAATTTCTACAGATAGCACCATATGGAACAATACTGCTCCAACTTCTAGTGTATTTACTTTAGGTACTGCGGGAGAGTCGAATAGGAATAACCCTGATAATTATATGGCCTACTGCTTTCATTCCGTAGACGGCTACAGCAAGATAGGTAGTTACACCGGCAACGGGGCAACAGACGGGCCATTCATTTACACGGGCTTCAAGCCTGCCTTCCTCATGGTAAAACTGGTAACTGCGGCTTCTGGTCAGTGGGCGATGTTTGACAACAAACGTGATCCCTTCAATGCGACTGATCGTGTTATCTATGCTAACCTAACCAACGCCGATACTGATGTTAGTTCTTACTATCCATACGATTTGTTGTCAAACGGATTTAAATCAAGAATTCCCGCAGGAAACGGTAACGAGGCCAATTACAATACCAATGGCCAAACATATCTCTACCTAGCCTTTGCCGAATCACCCCTTAAATATGCGAATGCCAGATAAACTAAACTTCAAATTCATATAAATAGTAGTAAATGAATTTGGAGTTAAACTGTGGCAACAATATCTAATCTAAACATTGACGCTGCTGCTGATTATCAGTCAACAGTTACTATTA
>JAAESD010000201.1 GCA_024229695.1 bacterium | reverse complement strand
TCCAAATCGTTGTAGATCGTTTCAAAATCTTTCCGAATCGTTTCAAGATTGTTGAAAAGAGAAATTTGTAATGTTCTACACGAGGCTATTTGATAACGAGGTTATTATGATGTAACGCAAGTGACGGAAGCATGTCTCTTCTGTGTGTGACCTTCTAATTGTTAATTGCCGGACACTTCATATGGCGACGAGGATGAAAAGTGTTTATAAACATCAAGCACAAGTTGGCTCGTCTGCAGAGAGAGAGTCATGAATGCAGCAAGCAGGAAAGTTACATATTTTCGCTTTTCATTTTGAGTTAGGCCTAAGATCACACGAGGCTTATTCCGCATAGACAAGGTGTATTTTGCGGACCACAACACTAGTGCGTACAAAGTGTTTGGTATATTTTACGGACTGACCGCATAGACAAGGTGTATTCTGCGGACCACACTGCTAGTGCGTAAAAAGTGTTTCCTATACTTTCCGGACCGACCACGCCAAAAGTCCGGAATTACCCACTTTTCTAATTTTTTTTTCGTAAAAGCTTGCTACGAAGCATGGCCTCTGCTCTTGCAGGTCTAAAAGCGTGCGTAACGGAGTTTAGTCCAGACACACAGCAAGATGCTGGCAGCAATCAAGAACGCCGCTGGAAACTTTGGTTGGAAAACCTTGAACTCGTGATGGATTTTGAGGGCATCACTGACCCGGAAGAGGGGCCTTCAAAGAAAAGGGCTGCATTGCTTGCTGTTGGCGGCTCTGCATTGCGAGAGCTTTTCGCAACATTGACAGTTGCCGATGCAACATATTCAACTGCCACGGCTGCTTTGACCGCACATTTCACTGCAAAAAAAAATCTAGCTGCGGAGCGCTACAAATTTTTTTGCACCAAGCCCTCCTCCCCAGAGGAATCTCACGATCACTGGGCAACGCGCTTAAGGATCAAAGGTGCTGATTGCGAATTTGATAAAATGGATTTAAATTCTGCAATCACACTGGTGATGACACTGCACACCCATTCTGAAAAATTACAGAGAGAAATCATTGCTCAAGACATGGACTTAAACAAGGTTCTTACTACTGCTCGCTCTATCGAGCTCACCAATAGAGAAATTGCCTTCATGAAGCAACACAATATGGAGGCTACAGCATCACCATCACCAGTACATGCTGTACAAGAAAAGCACGCTAAGGCAGAACAGCAATACAAGTCAAAAGGGAAAACCATTGAGATCTGCCGCTATTGTGGAGAGCGAACACCACATAAAGGGAAATGCAAGGCCATGGGTGCAACCTGTAAGAGCTGCAATAAAAAGAATCATTTTGCTAGTGTTTGCGAGTCAAAGAAATCAACAAAGCCAGTTAAAACGGTTGCAACCGAAGAATACTTGGATGAAAATCCAGAGCAAGGCAATTATATTTACAACAATCTTGTGGAAGCAACAACTGTTCTTAAGATGGATGCAGTCACCACACCAACTCATGCCATCCAGAGCAAGAAACGGTATCCGGATACCATGGTTCCAGTAAAATTTGATGGGGGCACAAAATTGAAAATGCAAATTGATACAGGTGCCGATGCAAATATCATTGATGAAGGCCTCTACCATCAACTGCACCCCAAACCAAAGCTTCGAAGAACACAAGTCAAGCTCAAGCCATACAACTCCCCACCCATTCCAGTGAAAGGCTCCTTCCAGACACAGCTCACTGCCAATGGAAAACAGGCCATTGCAACTGTATATGTTGTTCCTGGATCAGGTCAAAAACCCCTCATTGGAAAGTACACGGCTTTTGATCTGAGTCTGCTGAGCATCACTGTGAAAGAGTTAACCACAAACATGCAGGACATGCATCATGTGTCACAGGAAAGAAATCAGGAAAACAAGCATTCAAAGGCCAACACTCGCGTCACCCAGCACATGTCATATTCAGCTATGGCAAAGCACCTCACCTCTAAAAAGTCTGCCGAACAGCAGCTAGAAAAGATCTACAAACATAAGCAGGATGCCTCTGACAGAGTCAAGGCCATCGTTGATCACTACCCTGCGGTGTTTGAAGGTATTGGCAAACATCGATACAGGGTTGTGAAGCTGTCTGTGGACAAGTCAGTACCTCCAAAAATTCAACCACAGCGTCGAATACCCTTTGCAAAGCGGGAGCAATTTGAAACCATTCTCAAAGAATTGGAGGATGCAGACATCATCGAGCCAGTTTATGGGCCAACAGAATGGGTTTCAAATGTAGTGTTGACACCAAAAGCCGATCCATCCCAGTTGCGGATGAGCCTGGATATGACCACTGCAAACAGTGCCATCCAGCGCACACGTCATGTTATCCCCACATTAGAAGAGCTGCGGTACAAATTGAATGGAGCAAGGCATTTCACAAAACTGGACATGCGTCAAGGCTACATGCAGTTCGAGTTGAGCCCAGAGAGTAGATACATGACAACGTTTTACACGCATCAAGGCCTGAGGCGTTTCAAAAGATTAAATTTCGGGGTCAATTCGGCTGCTGAGATTTTCAATGAAGAAATTCGTCAAACGCTGGTGGACATTGAAAATGTTGAAAACATATATGATGACATTATCGTGTTTGGAAAATCTCAGAAAGAACATGATCGTGCACTTATGCAAGTATTACAGCGCCTTGCTGACTGTGGTCTGACACTTGGGATGTCAAAATGCAGTTTTAACCAACCAGAAATCAAGTTTTTTGGCATGACTTTCTCATCAGCAGGAATGTCACCATCACCTGACAAAGTACAGGCTTTACAAGATGCCAAACCACCTACATCTGCAGCTGAAGTTCGTTCCTTCTTGGGAATGGCAAATTTCAGTGCACATTTTATTCCCAACTATTCTGCTCTTACAACCCCGTTGAGGTTGCTCACTAGAAAGAATGCTACTTTCAGTTGGACCAAAGAGTGTCAACAGGCCTTTCAAACAATTAAAGATGCTCTCTCACAAGATACCGTCATGGCATACTTTGACCCAACACGAGAAACAAAGCTCATTGTAGATGGCTCCAAATATGGCCTTTCTAGCATGTTGACACAAATGGAGCCCACAACACAACAATACAAAGTAATCAGATACGACAGCAGAGCAACAACGGACACCGAGAGCCGCTATTCACAAATTGAAATTGAAAGTGCCGCAGTGGCATTTGCCATGCAGAGAAATCATATCTATCTACATGGCCTTCCACATTTCATTGTCAGCACAGACCACAAACCTCTGTTACCCCTGTATAACCAGTACAAGGCAGAACTTCCAGCACGAATCCTGCGAGACAAGCTAAAGCTGCAAGATTATAGCTACACCCTAATTCATGAGCCAGGGAAGACAAATCCAGCCGATTATCTTTCCCGGCACCCAGTTGTCTTAGCTGATTTGTGTACAATAACAAAGAAATCCATAGAAGAAGATATGCTATACATTGATGCAGTTATCAGAGCAGACCTTCCCAAGGCTGTAACAAAGGAACACATGTTAAAAGCAACGTTAGATGATGAAACACTGACACTTCTCAAAGAAATGATCTCCCAGGGATACATCAGCAAAGAACAGAAAGGGAAATTAGCTCCATATGCACATATATTTCCCGAGCTATCGGTAGTGGATGGCCTAGTGCTCCGAGGTTGTAGAATTGTCGTTCCTGCCAGCCTTTGGCAGACGGTGACAACTCTCGCCCATGAGGGACATCAAGGTGTTGTGAGAACAAAGCAGTACTTACGCATGCATTTGTGGTTTCCTGGATTAGATAAAATGGTCGAAACAGAAGTTGCACAATGCATGGCATGCCAAGCAAACACAGATATTCATCAGCAAGAGCCACTCAAGCCAACAGAACTACCCACAGAACCATGGTCAAAACTTGCTACAGACCTATATGGTCCATTAGACACTGGTGAATACTTGCTGGTTGTACAATGCCTGTATTCCAGGTTTCCTATGGTTGAAATCTTGCGTTCAACTTCTGGTACAGCAGTCATACCAGCAATGGACAAAATTCTCTCAACATTAGGAATCCCAGATGAAATAGCTAGTGACAATGGGCCACCATATAACAGTGAGGAATTCAAGTTGTATGCGAAATATATGGGTTTTGAGCACAGAAAGAAAATACCATATGCACCATGGGCAAATGGCATGGCCGAAAACTTCATGAAAAACCTAGGAAAACTCATTCGCTCCTCCACAGAAGAGCGTCTAAACTGGAGACAAGAATTGCAGAAATACCTGAGGGCCTACAGAGCTACTCCACACACAATGACCAAGCATTCTCCAGCCAGTCTCCTTTTTAATGGACGAAGATACAAGACACGCCTTCCTGCACCTACTAGCAAGAAAATATTGCTCTATGATAGAGAGGTGCGTACAAAAGATGCAAGCAGCAAAGAAACAATGAAGCAGAATGCAGACAGCAAGAGCTATGTAAAAGATCTTGACATCAAAGTGGGGGATACAGTTTTGTGTCGACAAGCAAAGCTTAACAAGAAAACCACACCTTTCAACAGAGAGCCAATGGTTGTTGTGAAGAGGAAAGGTAGTTTAGTTACAGCCAGAAATGCCACAAGAACTATCACGAGACATGTTACATTTTTCAAGAAGCTGCAAAGGTTGGAGGAAAACACATCAACGTGTAAAGAAGATTATACCACACAACCGCTGTCAGATGACACCGATGAAAGAGAAGGGAACGTCATTCCACCAAATGAAGTAGAGGATAGAGTGCCAATAGAGAGACCGGTGAGAATAAGACAAGCACCTGCTAGATACAGAGATGAAAACTTTCAGACTGAGTTTTGATCTAACAGTGCAACAGACACAGTAGACCTATACTATGCGCAGTTCATCATTCATGTTAATGTTTTGTTTTGTTTGTTTG
>JAAESD010000200.1 GCA_024229695.1 bacterium | reverse complement strand
CTGTTGTCGTGTTTGATCCAAACTCACATAGTTTAGAGTCTGTCAAAGACAACGTAGCCGTCTCTGCACATGAACATGATCTCTTAAGGTTATTAAAGGCTACTGTATTACATTGATTAATATCTTCAATCAATAGGTTTGTTTCAACCAATTCAGAGATAGGATTTGATGTCCATGTAGATCCTGACAACGTTCCTGCTGCTCCTACTACATCTATACTTGCTAAATCTCCTGCTGTTATATCAAAAGTGATGATGTAATCGTTACTCGGGTTACAGCTAAGCACTGGCGTTGTCGCCTGTACTTTCCTGAAGGTGTCTAACGATACTGAGCTGCCTAAAGAAGTCCCTTCACAACCATTGCCATCTGTAAGCTTTGTTACCTCTATGGTACCTGGTATAGATATATCTATCTTTTCTGATAATGAACTATATGGCCCTCTTGGTATTGTACTACCTCCTATACCTGAGTTTGTATACTCAATATCAAAATCTGGTGTCCCTGTAAATGTTAGCGTAACCTCCCCTTGAGCCCCTGAACAGAAATTACCGCCTGAAGCTATTGATACTGTTGGTAACGCATTTACGGTCACTGTCAAAGGATCTGCTGCTACTGACTCACAACCTCCTGAAGATACTTTTAATGTGTAAACATGATTCGCTGCTGTAGTCGCGCCATTTCTTTTATCATCTGTACTTCCTGCTGTTCCTGGGCTTGAGCCCCAATCATATGTCATTACTCCTCCGCCTGCTACTGTACTCGCTCCAACTACTTCATATGCCACTCCTTCGCATACTTGAGCTGGACCTGTTATCGTTGGCTTAGTTGGTATCGGGTTTACCGTCACACTTTTAGCCGCTGTAGTTGTGTTCGTACAGCCATTTGCTGATACCTCAACTATATATGTTTTAGTCCCTGCCGTTGTCTCTCCTGTTCTTACATTTCCAGTACCGGTTCCCGCACTTAAGCCCCAGTTATAACTTATAGTACCTCCTCCAGATACTGATGAATTTGCCGTCACTGTATATGCTTCCCCTTCACAGAAAGTCGTCTGATTTGGAGCTATCGTTAGCGTAGGGTCTGTTGGAGATGCATTGACCGTTACTGAAACACCAGAAGAAACATCAACACATCCTGTCGATGCAGCTAACCTAATTTCTACAGTGTAACTACCACTTCCTCCTGAAACAATCGAAGCATTTGATAATGTTAATCCAGCAGCGCCATTCGTCCATCCTTGAACTTCTGATGTACCATTCATCCAACGGAAATCATACGCTGTCACTAAATTTATACTTCCTACCAAACTTCCTGTTAAGGTTTCTGAGCCACCCGAAGCACATGTGCTTAATGAAGATTCATTAATCGACACACCATCAAACGTTGGACAACATGTTGCAGGATCTTTTTCTGTTACATTAACAGCTGTTCTAGCACAGCCTTTTGGTACACTGAGCTTTATATTACTTGCCATAAACCCCGAACCCGGACCTCCACCACCCCAACTCATCTTATCCAGAATAAGTAAGTCATTATCAGCAACACCTCTTGATGTATTCCAGGCCATATTCATCCCACCTGTCTTAAAGGTATAGTTCCCAGGAGAAAGAAGAGTATTTACATTGATTTTACCTGTAGCTGTTGCTGCAATAACTTTTGTTCCAGAAACATTTACTCCTCCTCCTGAAAGTGTCCAATTTACTGTAGCACCAGCAAAATCAGCTTTTATCACAAAAGACTCCATAAATAATTCCTTGACAACCGTAAAAGTGAACTTGTTTGAAGTGGCAAAACCTCCTGTAGATTTATTCAAATTAGCAGGACCCAAAGTATAACTGTCAGATGAAGTGTTTTCTATGTAAAAAGTTTTTGGTAGAACTCCTGGAGTATATAAATAGGAATCACCAGAAGCGATGGCTGTACCTCCTGATGCATTTTCGAACCAGCCAATATCATTAGCTGCAGTTCCGGTTGGCAAATCCAATGTTAGATCAACAGACTGACCTTGACATACTTTAAAAGGGTCTTCATCAGGATTAGCATTTAGTGAAGTTACATTAAAAGATGCGTTAGCATCACAGTTACCATCGCCAACTATTTCTACTGTATAAGAACCCGGAGAGGATACATCAAAAGTTCTAACATTTGAAGCTACTGGTGTAGCTCCTTTTTTCCAAGTAATTGAATTGATTGGCGGACTTACGAAATCAACACCGCAATCTACTGTTTCAGATGGATTGGCACAGAGCTCAACGTCGTTGATATTTAATGCATTTAATTGATCTGATACAATCACACTATCATATCGAGCACACTTACCTGCTTCTTGCGTGCAAACGCGATATTTACCTGGCCCAGGGGTTGATGTCAACCCAACGGTTAGGGTCTTTTGGTCATTAAAGGATGATAATTCGTTATAATTTCCTACACCATCTTTTTCATACCATCGCACCTGCTGGAATGAGTTAGAGCTACCTCCAAAATCTAAAATAGCACCACCTCCAGTTTGGCATAAACTAAAATCTTGTTGTAAATCCGGTTCAAAACCACCAATGGTGGTGACTGCATCACAGCTGTTTTTAAAGGATATCTCGTCTAACGCTATGTCTCCACCAGTTGAACAATCAG
>JAAESD010000199.1 GCA_024229695.1 bacterium | reverse complement strand
GCATTACGCTCGACCAGCTCAATCAATTCAGCTTTTTGTTGCCGTTTTGGACATTTGATCTGAACGCGGCGGCCACGTTGTTCTGACAACCATTCACCTAGCAATTGCTGTTGCGGAAGCTGATGTTGCACAAGCAGTTCTGGAGGCACTTCAACTGAATCAATCTGGCTGTAATGTTCTTCAATGACGCGCTGCAATACTTCTCCATGTTCTTGCCTAGCAGCATCAGCTGTAAAGCCAAGTCGACCCACTAGCTTCCCAGCACGCATCTGGAATAGCTGTACAGAAGCAACATTCTCATCACTTGCTAGAGCTAGGACATCGCGATTTACAGTTGAATCAGGAATACTCATCTTCTGATCTTCTGTTAGCTGATCTATACCCTTAATCTGGTCTCTTACCTTTGCAGCAGATTCAAAATCCATCCTTTCCGAATACCGGTACATCTGCTGGTTCAGAAGTTCATTAAGTTCATCACTTCTACCCTGAAATACCATGGCAACCTTCCTCAAGATATGATGATAATCTTTAGAGCTTATTTTTTGCTGGCAGACTCCTGGACAACGTCCTATTGAGAAATTCAAGCAAGTTCGACCTTGATGTAATGGGCGAGGCCTTTGCCTTAGTG
>JAAESD010000198.1 GCA_024229695.1 bacterium | reverse complement strand
TTCACAAACTCAGGAACTTCAGGTCTGGGACCAACCAGAGACATATCTCCGGTAACAATATTAAAAAGCTGTGGAAGTTCATCGATTTTATGCTGTCGCAAAAACAGACCAACTTTGGTGATTCTTGAATCGCCACCAACGGTCAGTTTTTTACCCCTGAACTCAGCATCTGAAACCATTGTACGAAATTTGAAAATCCTGAATCGGGAACCATACAGACCAACCCGAGTCTGACGGAAAAATACCGGGCCTGATGTTTCTGATTTTATGGCAACAGCTACAATCGCAAAAAGTGGCAATAGAAGAATAACGCCAAATACAGAACTAGATAGATCAATAAACCTTTTTAACATAACCCCACATCCTTGTGTTTAAGCACGGCCTCCTGCCATGCTATCAGCAATACACTAAAACAACATCTTGGGCGAGGATGAGTGTCTTCATGGCACAATATTTCTAGTCTGAATATGCAAGTTGCATGCCATTATCTGTACGCTTGAAACAACTTAACATTATTCCATATTTTGGCAAAGAGTTTTTTTCAATAACCTGTTGCCATGTAACATTCTCTTACACTATTCTTAACTGATATACTCGATTTTCA
>JAAESD010000197.1 GCA_024229695.1 bacterium | reverse complement strand
TTTTATGCGGATTCGCGTGTAAATTCACTACAAGATGCGCTTTCTCGCGCAGAGCAGATGGTCAAAGATGGAGCCGATTGGTTAGACATCGGTGGTGAATCAACTAGACCGGGGGCTGAACCTGTAAATCCAGAAGAAGAGTTAGAGCGTGTTATTCATGTCGTGAAGGCTGTAAGAGAACTATTGCCAGAAGTTGGAATCTCAATAGATACGAGAAGAGCCATGGTAGCACATGCTGCTGTTGAGGCAGGTGTGGACATGGTTAACGATGTCAGTGCTCTTTCCGATCCTGATATGATTAATGTGATTATTGAATCTAATTTGCCCATTTGTATAATGCACATGCAAGGTCTGCCTGAAAATATGCAAAATGACCCAAATTACGGAGACGTGACTACTGAAGTTCGACAATCCTTGGCTGCTGTTGCAGATATTTTGTTGGAAGCGGGGGTTTCTGCAAACAATATCATTGCGGACCCAGGGATTGGCTTCGGCAAACAATTGCATCATAACACAACTCTGCTTGCAGCAGGAAGAGACATTGTTCCTAACACACAAATGCCCTTGATGTGGGGTGTCAG
>JAAESD010000196.1 GCA_024229695.1 bacterium | reverse complement strand
TCCCGCCATTAGTAAAGCTCTATAATACTCATTTCCTCTAAGAAGGAGTTGCAAATGCAACAGAAGCCCTTTGCAGCATTGTTGCTGTCACTACTGATCTGTTTATCTGGAGTTGCCTCGGCAGCCTGGGTTTCACAAGACAATTCTTTACCTGTTGAACCAGCTATAACAGCTCAAGGTCATCAGGAAATCCTTATCGACATTGAAGTTCCTGGTTTTGAACTCGATACTGTCCAAATTGACGGTAAAGATTACAGCCAGGTTATTCTTCCTGGGTCTGCTCATGTTTTGGAAAGAGGACTCCCTCAGCTTCCAGCATTGAGTACCAGTGTTGCAATTCCAAATAGTGGAACACCTCAACTACGAATCGTCGATTCTCAGTGGAGTGAAATTGAAGTTGCTCCAGTTGAGCCTTCAAAAGGTAACCTTACACGTAACATCGACCCTGCTTCAGTGGCTTATGAATTTGCTTCACTGTACAACGAGGGTGGAGTATGGCCTTCAGTTCAAGCAGAACTTGGTGAGCCATTTATCATGCGTGATGTACGTGGTGTTACAGTTCGCACTTATCCATTCCAGTACGATGCCACTCGTGGCGTATTGCGTTACATGACAAGCATGACTGTTGCCGTTATCACTAGTGGCAGTGGTGGTGTTAACAGTAAAGTTAGCGCAAGTAGTTCTATCGATTCTCAGTTTGAAAAAATGTACAGTGACTACTTCAGCAACTTTGAAGCAAATCGTTACGATACAATTTCTGAGCCAGGCAATCTTCTGATCGTCTGTAACGATGCTTTGTTAAGTGCAATGGCCCCACTTGTTGAATGGAAACAGCAAAAAGGTATTCCTACTGAACTGCTTGCTTCATCATCTGTTGGTGGTTCTGTTCTTGGTATCCAAGGCGCAATTACTGATCGATATAACCTGGAATCAGGTCTTACTTATGTAATCCTGGTTGGTGATATTGCTCAGATTCCTACAAACACTGGAACTTACGAGGGCGCTATTTCTGATCCTATGTATGCAATGGTTGAAGGTGGCGATAGCTATCCTGACCTTTTCATCTCTCGTATTTCAGCAACAAATGCAACTGAAGCACAGACTCAAGTTGAAAAGTTTATTCGCTATGAGCGTGATCCTGATACTGGCGCAGCCGGTGACTGGTATGCTAAAGCAACTGGTATCGCAAGTAATGAAGGTTCACCAACTGATGCTGAGCGTTGTGATCTGCTTCGTGATGAATTACTGGCTTACAATTTTACTGAAGT
>JAAESD010000195.1 GCA_024229695.1 bacterium | reverse complement strand
GCCTTTTGCGGACATCTCACCCTGAATATTTACTGTATCTACAAAAAAGTCTCGCTCACCAGTAATTGCGATATCAAAGATGTCAACTTCACGGATAGTACCTTTAAACAGACTGCCCCAGGAAGTTTTTGCTGTAGCATTGGAGAAGCTGACTGCTCCACCCTCGCTCAAAATCAAAGAACCAGTTTTGCAAGTAACACCAGGAGAGCCTAAAAAGGTTACTCCATAACTGTCACATATCAATTGATTGCCGGTTGCCAGAAAAACCTGCTTTTCAATCTGTTTGCCAAACATCGGAGTCATTGTGAACACTTTTATAAGCAGTATCACAACAATCAGAACTGAAACCAGAATTCTAATGAATTTCATTTTTACTCCATTGCAGTGGCTGTAATAATGCCACCACCGATTACTCTATCGCCATCAAATAAAACCAAAGATTGTCCCGGTGCTACACCAGCCTCGGGAACAGAAAAATCGACAGTTAAATTGTCGCCATCAACAGTATAACTTGCTACCGGAGCACCTGTGTGATTGTGTCTCACTTGTGCAATTGTAGCCTGGCCAGAAAAACTGCCGGAAATTCTATTGCAAGATATTCTATTAACCAGAAGGTCTGATTTTTTACCAACTACAAGTCTGTTCCCTGAGACATCAACATCTCTTACATAAACCGGTTCCCCCATAGCCACGCCAAGCCCCCGGCGTTGACCAATGGTGTAGTGAACCAGCCCTCGATGTTTCCCGACAAT
>JAAESD010000194.1 GCA_024229695.1 bacterium | reverse complement strand
TAACAATGAACAGTACACAAGCAACAATTAGAGTTGATAGTGTAAATGGAGGTGGGTGTACGACCAAACACCCATTCATTGTGGCATCATCTGGAATATCTGGTGTTAACCCTCTACCATCAATTGACCTAGGAAACATAACAACGATTTGTGATGATGGCTCAACGCCATTGACATTGGATGCTGGAAACGCAGGAGCAACTTTCGCGTGGACACCTAATGGTGAAACTTCCCGAACAATTACTGCAAATGCAGCAAACACTTATGAAGTGACGGTTACCGATGGAAATAATTGTTCGAGTACAGAAAGTATCACGATTACAGAAACCCCTTGTGGGCCTGTTTGCGCATCAGACAACGACAACGATGGCATTTGCGATGATGTAGATTTAGATGATGATAACGATGGGATTTTGGATACAGAAGAATGTATCGATGAAGCTGCTTCATGGGACTTTGAGACTCCTGTAGTGGGAGCTGGAAACAATAATCAAGGACAAACATTTCAGGGTTGGACTTTAGTAGGAAGTGGTTGGATTAATTTAATTCATCCTCCATATGGAAACCCTGCAACAACTGCAGCACCACAAACGGCTTCAGCGGGAGGTCAGTATGTAGAAGTAGGTGGAAGCGGTAATTTTGAAAGGTTATACGCAGTGACAGAAACAGGTCCACTAACCATAGAAATAGATTTTGCTGCATGGAACTCTGGAGGAGAACAAACAAAAATTCAAATTTTTGAGGTTGACGGAACTACACTTGTTGCGGAATCAAATGTAGTTACGACAAACACTCCCGCAGATTGGTTTAACGCTTGGGAGCACACGGCGAGTGT
>JAAESD010000193.1 GCA_024229695.1 bacterium | reverse complement strand
TCGTGTTTGAATCCTTTGAGGATTACTTCACCACTGAAGATGCCTGTATCAGTTCCAGTCTCTGCTAGTTTGTATCCAGTGAGTTTCTGGGATCTGGTTTGTACGATTAATGGATCGTCGTCAGTATCACCAATCATGTCAACGAGTCCGCTGTCAAAGTTGTGATCTGGGGCGACGATAGTTACATAGATTTTATCAGTCCATGTGTAAACTTTTTGGTCCATTTCGATGGTTGCACCGAAGTTAGATGTGTAAATGCTTAATCCAATGTCTGTATACTCTTCACCAACATAATTGGCGCCAGCTGGGGCCCAATCTGTGTATTCAAGATCGATGAGTTCACCTCTGTCTAGAGCAGTACCGCCAAGTGTTCCTGGGGTTTCGATAACAATCTGGAAGATTCCAGTAGAGTCACCTGTTTCTCTAAAGTCAGATGGTTCAGGATCAAAGGATGCTGCGGCTCCGCCTGCATTACCCATTGTGTTGGTAAATGCGTCAGAGTCCCATTCGATTAAATCGAGGTCCCATGTTTCTGATTCATCAGATTCTAAGTCAAGATCTGGTTCAATCAAGGTCATGATAATATCACTTCCAATGATGTAGACAGATTTGTCAGTTTGAATTACACCGTTTCTTAAGTCAAATGTTGCTGAATCGTAAGCTACTGCTGAGTTACCAGATGCGTCATTTTGGTCAGTATACTCTACTGTGAGTACGTCTCCTTGTAGGATACAGTAATCACCTGTAGTAGCTGCTGTTGCGAATCTAGTTGTTTCAGCGTTGTTTGCAGAAGTACCAGTTTCATCGGTATCACCGTTTAGTGGTGTCCAATTATCAGTCTTGGAAGAACAATCGGTGCTTGAAGGACCGTCAGTGTATCTGACTGTCATGTCAAGTTCGAATACTCCAGAGTCTGGAGCAGTCTCTAAGATTGGTCCAAGTTCAACGGTGTTTGTGCTTGCGCCACCGTCAACTACTGAAGAACCAATTGTGATTACACCTGCTTGTGCAGTGTCACCACCTGCAGTTGCGAGTACAACTGAATCAGATCCTCTTGCAACGTAGACCTTTAGAGGTCCACGGTTTGAGGATGATGTTGTATTCTCTGCAATTTGGTCTTCACCTGCTGCTGATACGTCGTAATCTGGGTCATCTACGCGAACGTGTATGGTCAAGTCACCACTTCCGATTGTTTCAGCTGCACTATCTAGTGTGCTGACAGAAGATGCGTGAATTGGGTATACAGATCTACCGTTAGGGGTAGATTTTGTGGTTTCAGCTGCGAAATCGTTAACGGTTCCGAATGGAACTGGATAGACTGTTCTGTCTAAGCTAACGGATCCAGTGTTACCTCTGATACCTGCGCCATCACCTACTTCGATGATTTCTCCAGATGCGTCTCTGTAATCTACATAATTAACTTCAATATCAGTACCCATTGATGAAACCACTGCATTTGAATTGTTTCTAGAACAATAATCTGCTGGAACTTGGAAGTCACCTGTGAAAACACCAGTGTTTTTACC
>JAAESD010000192.1 GCA_024229695.1 bacterium | reverse complement strand
GCCTGCAAACATCATCGATCTGCTGAAAGCTACAACCAATACTTCCGCACCAATCAAAAGGAACAAAACTGCATTCAGTATTTCATCAATTAATTCCCAGAATTTTTCTAGATACTCTGTAACTTCTTCGCTCATCGCAAATTTTTTGCCCCTGTTGCCTATCAATAACCCGGCACAAACCATTGCGATTGGTCCTGAAACATGCAGCGCGTGAGCCAGGCTATACCCGCCGGTCACCAGAGCAAGAGTTGTAATAACCTCTACGCGGTAGTCATCGATAACCAGCATCATTTTATATGCCAGCCAACCAGCAACCAGCCCAAGCACGACCCCGCCCAGCGCCTCCTGGGCAAACAGTATCGCCATGCCGCCTACTCCTGGAGCATGATGATGGCTTCCAATTGGCAACAGTGTTATCAGGCCTGTAAATACAACTACGGCAACCCCATCGTTAAACAGAGACTCGCCTGCAATTTTTGCTTCCAGCGATGGCGGAGCATTCAGAGTTTTAAGAGTACCCATAACCGCGATTGGGTCTGTTGGTGAAATCAGAGCTCCAAATATGAGGCAGGCAAGCGTGGAAACATTAAAGCCCAGCAGCATAAACAAGCCTTTGCTTACAAATGCAACAATGACAGTAGAGGTCAACAATCCGACCGTTGCCAGCAAACTGATTGTCCATTTCCGCCGAGAAAAGTACTCCAGATCTGCATGAAGTGCACCGGCAAAAAGCAGGAAGCCGAGCATTCCTTCCATAAGGGCTTTATTGAAATCGATTCCACTGACATAGCTTCTTATTATAAATACAAGATTACTGCCAGGAAACAGCCTGTCGACCAACAGCACAAGCAAACTGCTGACAAGCGCCATCAGCATCATGCCAACAGATGATTCAAGTTTAAAAAAACGGGTGTTTATAAATCCAAAAACCGCAGCAGTGGTTAATAAAATTGCGCCAATATCCAGCAGTGTCATTCAGTTCCTCCAAGTTCAGGTCTCGGAGGAACTATGAATCAATTTTTCTTATCTAACAAGCATCTTCTGTTGTTATGGAACCAAGATTATGGCAGCTGGGGTGTTTTTGACTTATAGTGCTGTGTGCTGTATAATTGTACAGCACTGAAAGTCCGAGTTCAACTTAAAAAGGAAATGCCGATGAGAAATATTCTCTTTCTACTACTTCTATTGCCAACAATTATTTTCGCTCAAGACCTGGATATTTCCGGCTGGACAATTCAGCAACAAAGCTCAACACAGCAGTTTACCCTCCCTGGTGGCACTTCAGTTGTCCCTGGCGGTTATGTAATTATTGCTCGTGATGCAACTCAAGTTGATTTCGAATCTTACTATTCAGTCACTTTAGGACCAGAAGTTACTTACGTGAACTCAGCAGGCACTTGCCCGATGATTAATGGCGATGAAACCTATACTCTGCTCAACAGTGGTAGCGGTGTCGAAGATGGACCAACCCCGGAAGTTACAACTACACGCAGGGCTTATCATCGAAATGACCCTGAGGTTATGGAGTGGACAGAAATCAATGAAACTCCAACTCCAGGTTATGGCGTAGAGGATCCTGATCAAACCTTGAGCAACATGATTATCAGCGAAGTCAACGACCCTGATTCATACGTTTATGAATATGTTGAGCTATATTTCGATGGCACAAGCGGCAGTTCCACAATGGCCCCAGCTATCGAAAATACTGCTCATACTCCTGTTGCCCCGGAAGATGGCGATGATCTGATAATTTCCACCACCGTTACAGACCCTGACGGCTACATTGAAGTTGTCTGGTGCTGGTACAGAATTGGCGGAGGCTCATTTGTACCTCGCGCAATGACTGCCCTGGGCGGCGATGTTTACGAAACCACTTTTCTCGACATGAACGGCAACACCATGTTCGAGTATTACATTTTTGCTCGCGACAATGACGATGAAGAAGCGCACGACCCACAATCCGCACCCAGCACTTTTTACGACGTCTGGATCCAGGGCGAGTACATTCCTGGCAGTGTAGTTCTTTTTGATCACTCACACAGTCAGGATGCAGGATCATCTGGAAACTGGCGTGTAGACAACAATCACCCTGACCCAGTGCCTGCAACACCAACCAGCGAAAGCGACTGGAGTGGACAGCTCTCAACCTGGGGATATGAGCTATACCAGGCCGGTCATACAATACGTTCAACTGTTGGCTCAATTACAAGCGGCACTTTGACCGATGTTGATATGCTGGTAATTGTTGAGCCTCAAGATCCATTTACAACAGCAGAAATTACAGCAATCGGGCAATGGGTTCGTGCTGGTGGCTCTCTGTTTTTTGTTAGTAACCACAATGCCAGTGACAGAAACAGCAACGGCTGGGATGCGCCTAGTATTCTCGGCGGTTACTCAGTACCGCACATTCAGGATCCTATCGGTGGAGATGTCGACACGTTCTGTGGCGGCCTTTTTGGTCTGCACCAACATGTAAAAGATGAACCAAGCAACTCTATTACTGGTACTTTCACAAATACAACTAGCGATCCGGACAACCCCGTTATTCACGGACAATCCGGTGATGTTAATGCCGTTATTTTCCATGTTGGCGGAGCAATGAGCCTTTGGCCAACTGCCAACGGATACCTCTCCGATGTTGGTGCATTAATCAGCAAAGACGCCGGCTCTCCTCATGTTGCAGCATGGAGTAGATACGGCGATGGCAAGATTGTCGGCTTCGGCGATTCTTCAAGCACAGCTGACGGCACTGGTAGTGAGCCTCACAACAACAACTGGACTGAAGCTGGCAGTAATAACCGCGAGTTTTTCCTGAACGCTTCCTGGTGGCTGCTTTCCGGCAATGCTCCAAGTGGTGTAAGCGATGTGCCTGTGAATCCTGGCCTTAATTTACAGTGCAGCCCAAATCCATTCAACCCTCGCACTCAAATCAGCTTCACCATGCCATCTGCCGGACATGCTTCTGTTCAGGTTCTGAACCTGCGTGGACAACATGTTCGTACTTTGCTGGACAACTCGGTTGATGTCGGTGATTATACCTTGCAGTGGAACGGACTTGATGACAACGGTCGATCTGTTCCGAGTGGCGTCTATCTGGTTCATGCAGCTGGCGCTGGCAACATAAACATCAGCAAGGTTGTTTTGGCAAAGTGAACAAAGACCCAAGTCTTGATAACATCGAAATAATTCTGAGTCACACCTCTGAGCCCGAAAACATTGGTGCAACGGCTCGTGCCATGAAAACGATGGGGCTTACAAATCTTACCCTGATCAATCCACTGAATCCTCACGGCACCAGAGCTAAAGCGCTGGCACATGGCGCTACCGATGTATTGGAAAATGCCAGGATTGTGGAAACTCTTCCCGATGCAATTGGTCACATGATTGTTGTTGGCGGAACAACCGCCAGACCCCGTGAGCTTCGTAAGGGCGCATTAATAACACCAGCAGAAATGGCAACCAAGCTTGTTACTCATAGCAGCGATGGACCTGTTGGACTGATGTTTGGAACTGAGCGAACTGGTATGGATAACGATGAAGTTTATGCATGCAGATATGTCTCAATGATTGATACAAGCGACGCCCACTCATCGCTCAATCTTTCTCAAGCGGTAATGCTTTTCTCATGGGAAATTCGCAAAGCGTTTATTGAAATAACTCAAGGCGAACGCAAGCCTAACTTCCCTCCTGAAATGCGCGTTTCACACCCACATAGAAAAACAAGACTACCAACAGCGGAAGAGCTTGATTCAATGTACTCTCATATGGGAACTGCCATGACGGCTGTGGGGTATAGTGAAGATGAAAAGCAAAAGTTTTTGACTTATATTAGTCATATTCACATGCGTGCAGGAATTGTTAACTGGGAAATTCAAGTTTATCATCTGCTTGCTAAAAAAATACTGGAAGCAACCGGAGCAAAGGCTTACCGAAAACAAAAACGATGAAAAAAATAATCTTTCTAATCACAATAGTTCTGTTCGCCGGCTGCAAAGAAGACCAGCCGGACCAAGTACAGGAACAACCTCCAGTACATGAGGTTGCAGCTGCACACATCTTGATAACCCACTCGGAAAGCGAAACCAATTTCACGCCTTCAGGGCGAACTCGTACTGAAGCAGAAAACCTTTCGTTGCAATTGTCAGTGCTTTGTACTTTGGCTGACAGAGACTTCGGTGAATTGGCAAAACAATACAGCGAGGACCTGTCAACAAAGACAACCGGCGGATATTTAGGCATTTTCCAAAAAGGCGAAATGTTGCTTCCGTTTGAAGTTGAAACTTTTGGGATGAAAATTGGTGACATTAGAGGGGGCATTGAAACTGATCTTGGATTTCATGTTATCAAACGCTTGCCTGTGCATCGTGCTCATGCTTCCCACATACTGATTTCATGGAAAGGTGCGCGATCGGCAGTTGTCGGAATTAAGCGTAACCGGGCTCAGGCACTGCTTCTTGCACAGGAGCTTTCTTCGCAACTAGCTAAAAATCCGAGCAGCTTTTGTGATGTTGCCAGTAAATTTTCCGACGATACGGGGACACGTTTTGATTGTGGGAATGTGGGGCAAATTGTACCAGGAAAACTGAATAATGATGTTGAGGGTGTTTTATTCAGAATGTCTCCTGGTGAAATATCCGATATTATCGAAACTGATTTTGGTTATCATATTATTCGGCGTAACACATAAAAACTGGAGCCGGTTATCGGCTCCAGTTTCTTTCTGTTTAGCGCGGCCTCGAAAGGCGCACTCTACAGGGGGAAAGCTCTAGTTATACAGCGCCTTGACTGAACCCCAGGAAACATTGTCGTTTGACACTGGAATGCTCAGATAAGATGTCCAACCAAGAACCTCACGCAAGTAGCCGTTGTGATCAGAAATGATTGGTGCGGCATAATCTGGGTGAGTACTGATTGTCAATGGAGCGTTGTCCATCAAGTTCTCAAAAGTGGTCATTGTCAACGTAGCTGCCAGTGCTGGAACACCATAGTAAGCAGTAACTGGTTCATTCAAACCAATTTCGACACCAGTAAGAATATTACCAATTGCCAGCCCTGGTGGGTACTCAGTTTGCAGAAGCATAATCTGAGGATCTAAATCCAGTTTGAATGCCATACCACCGACCATTTGTTCGGCGTTTGTAACAAACACATAAGCAGTGTGAACTTCACCGAAGCCACCGTTGAAAGAAGCAAAGTACTGTGTTGCGTCTTCATCAAAAAAGACACCAATAGTTGTTTCTTGTGCGTAAGATGAGACTGCAAAAGCCAGAATAGCTACAACGCAGACTGCAAAGATCCATTTCCAATTCTTCATCCTTGAAACCTTTCGATTTGCCCATAATTTGTGGGCGATTGCGATTTGGGGCCCTCCTTGGCGGACCCGCACTTCAACACTATTATCGGCAATAGTTATGCCAGCTTTAGTGTATAAACTGAAAACACCTTAACCGACTGAGGCGCAGCGAGTTATGTCGTAAATAGGGTTAAATTATGTGGATTGGAGGATTGCAAAATGATAGCTTCTATATTAAGCGTATAATAATTTGCCAGATAATGGCAAAATAGTGGCAAAAAATAGTATCGTTATTCGCGATAACTGCATTTACAGCAGAGCGTTCTACTGCTCGACGGTCATTCGGCCATCAGTATATGATTCGATTGTTCCTGCAGCCTTAATTGCGCTAATTATTACTTCTGTCATTTCGTGTCCGGCATATTTGGATATAGGCGATTCGCTGTCAAAATATACGTCTGATTTGGAAACCACATAGTCAGGGCAAGCTATCGTATAAATTTTCCCGGGCTCCAGCGGCTCTCCGCCAACAGTAATTGTTTTGATTATTGCTTTTTCATCTTCGATAGAAAAACGATATGCTAATCCAGAGATTTGTAAAATACCATGCCTGCCATCAACTGCTGCCTGGGCGTTTTCCTGGACAATTTTACGAACCATCTCAGCATCTGCTTCAAAGGTTTCAAGTATGTTGCTGAAAGGAAGCATCGCCACAACATCCATCAAGGTTATTGGTCCTGCCATCATGTTTTTGCGAATAGTTCCAGAGTTAATCAGGCCGATATCTGCATCTGCTGCAATGCGAAGCTGGTCTGCCATCCAGTTGCCAACGTTGCTTTCACGTTTTCTGCTTCGCTTCCAATCGTTGGCAAGCTGGCCAATAACTTTGCCGTACTCATTTTCAACAGCAACAGTATATTGCGAAACAAGTTGCTCCATTTCGGGCCTACCTGTTCTACCTTCGGAAACAACCTGAATCAATTGCTCTTTGTAAGAAATAATTCTGTCATCATCTATAACCATATCCAGTCGGCCAAGATTTTGTGTCTTTGCCCCTGCCTGGACAATAATAATGTTACCGATTTTAACTGGCTCGTAGAGCCTTGAGTGTGAGTGGCCGCCAACAATCAGGTCTACTCCCGAGCCCTCCAGATCCGCAGCCAACACCTGGTCTTGCTCAAGACCATTGTGTGAAACAACAACAAGCAGGTCGGTTTTGGAGTCTGTTCTTGCAGCCCACTGGCGAATAAGAGGAACCTGATCAATCAGCGTAATTCCCTGTATTCTATTATCCGCCACCACATCAAACAGCCCATCACAAGATATACCGATAATTCCAATTCTTACGTCGCCGCGCTTGATTATCAGTGGCTGGTCTGGGAACTCCAGTTCCCCGGATTCATTGTAAACGTCAAGAGCCATCAGCGGAAACGTGGCTCGCTTCTCCAGAGCTCTGGCGTTTTCTCGTCCAAGATCAAACTCGTGGTTACCAATAACGCTAGCGTCATATCCAAGCTGGCCCATCATATCAATCCAGCCGGCACCCTTGATGCCGTCAGTTTCGATTTCACAAATCGGGTTACCTGTCATAAAATCGCCAGCATCCAAAAGAAAAGATGCTGCCGACAGATTTCGTTGTTCGTCAATATGAGACTGCAATGCTGCAATGCCACCAACATATGCCCTGTCTTTACGCCAGGTTGCACGTTCGGGAACAAACGATGCATGCATGTCATTTGTATGAAGCAGTGTCAGATTCCACTCCGCGCTTTCAGCTTGAACTGGTGCAGGGGCTGGCAGTTGTGGTCCGGACGCACATCCAGAAAATATAAGCAGGGCGATTGAAAGTATCGGAAGTAATTGTTTGAACTGTTTCATTGTATCTCCAAGTGTTTTAAGTTTCGACTCAACACCTTATACAAGCAAATCGATCTGCGCAAGAGTAGTTATGTATTATCTATTTTCTTGAGATGAACAAGATATTCCAGGTTGCCGCCCTTGCTTCCTTTGATTGGTGAGGCGATTGGCCCGGAAACCACACGACATCCTAACTCTGAATAGCTTGCTGTTATTTTTTCCAGAACAGGGCCATGTTTCGACTCTGGAAATAAACCACCAACCATTTCTGTTTTAGCAACTTCATAATGTGGCTTTATCAACGATATGATTTCCCCGGCAGGTCGTAAAAGATTTAGCGCAACTGGAATTATCTTGCTTTGTCTGGTCCACCCGGCATCAATAACAGCCAAGTCGCATTTTTCTGGAAGCTCAACATGTAGTGCATTTGTCCGTTCCATAACGATTACCCTGTCATCTTGACGAAGCTTCCACTCCAACACCCCGTAAGCAGTATCAACAGCATAAACCCTTGTCGCATCAGCCTGTAGCAACACGTCTGTAAACCCGCCAGTGCTACAGCCCAGATCAACACAAATCATGCTTGAAGGATCAAAATCAAATTTTTCAAAGGCGTGTGCCAGCTTGTCGCCGCCTCTGGAAACATATTTATTTGATTTTTTTGCTGACATTTTACTTCCTGTTGTTGCTTGTTTGTTCGTTCATGATATAACATAGTATCTAGTACCTAAAAGAACTCTAACAGGTTTGAGAAAAAATGCGATTGTTTCAAAACAAAATAACTGTTTTTTTCCTGCTACAGGCAATTGTTCTGGTTGCCTACAACAACCTGATGTCCACCCCAATCTGGCTGCCACTGGATCTGGAAATTCTCTATGATGCTCATATTCTAAATATGAACCCGGGCATAATGCTTGGAAACATCGGCATGGCTTTCAGCCAACCATTATTACAAATTATGTTTCTGCTGGAATATAGAATTTTTGGGATCGACCCAACCGGATATATTGCAGTTAACCTGATTATGCACGGGTTTAATTCATTCATCGTATTTATGCTTGTTAACATGCTTTTTCCGAACAGAAAAATGGCTCTCCTTGCATCGATCCTTTTTGCCTTGTCTGTTGGGCATTATGGAAAACAATATATGAGTCTGGCTGGGCAAGAGCCGTTATTGATGGCATCGCTGCATCTTCTTGTTCTTTATTGTCTGATTCGAAATGACATGAGATGTTCAGGCCGGTTGCTATCACGCTGGTTTATTTTAGGACTCTCTCTTTTTGTTATTGCCGGGCTTACCAAGCCGCAGCTTTTCTCTATTATGGCGTGCTTGCTGGCATATAAACTTCTCTTTTTTAAGGCCAGAGGAAAAAAGGCGATTTTTTCAAACGATCTTGTGATTCTGATGTGGACCGGAGTTCTGTTCTATATTTTTCAGCTTTTCTTTGGCTGGCGAGACTCTCCTATTGGTTTCGAACACAACAGCGTGTTCAGCTT
>JAAESD010000191.1 GCA_024229695.1 bacterium | reverse complement strand
CTGACTTGGGCCATCATCCTGATTGGCTTGCTTATTGCCATCAAGTTAAAACAAGATTACCTATTTCTGAAGCCTGCAATGTCACTCCTGCTGGTTTTCTCAATCCCTATGAGATGGTGACAAAGTTATCCAATCTTTGCCATGCATCTGATCACATCGTTCCTTGCAGCAGTGGAGGCGCATTCACGGTGATGATGCAAGCTTTTGAGCTTCAGCAAGGTCAGACGATGATCACCGATAAGGGATTGGCGAGTATGGGCTATGGCTTGTCAGGTGCTATCGGAACATCGATTGCTGATCCACAAGTTCGTACCGTACTTGTAGAGGGCGATGGTGGATTCACCCAGAACCTTCAGGAGCTTGCAACTGTGTCGGTCAATAATCTCAATCTAAAAATGTTCCTGTTTTGTAATAATGGTTATGCATCGATCAGGATGACCCAAAAGAATTACTTTGATGGCGCTTATATGGGCTGTGATGTCTCTTCTGGATTAGGCTTCCCTGATTGGTTAAAACTTTCTCAGGCTTATGGCATTGATTGTTTTGAGTTAGGCGATAATTGGTGGGATTCTGAACATTTTGAGCTGTTGTGGAACAACAAAAGCCCTGCTCTCTTTTTAGTTCCATTGCATCCTGAACAGACATATTTTCCTAAGATTTCTAGTCGAATCAGTTCTAATGG
>JAAESD010000190.1 GCA_024229695.1 bacterium | reverse complement strand
TGCCAAAGCCTTTTGATCTATTCCCTGCAACTCATTTATAAAGCCGGTCTCCAGTTCACTTTGAACTGCCTGGATATCGACAATCATTTTGCTGTATTTCAAATCTGCATAGTTGGCAACAAGATTGAATATCCACCAGGCAGAGTCCCATGAAAACTCATTGAGAGATCCTCTGGCAAATGACTCAGGGAGCCCCTTTGCACCTGCATAAATTGGAAACCAGCAGGTTGTATAAGTATTGTCTACACCATACCAGAGCACACCACCAATTTCAGCGGGCAGCCAATCTCGCATTTGAGCCACAATAGAGAAGCCGGTCTGCTGAGTTGAAATTGGACGTTCCCAGCCACAGATTCCGGATGAACTTTCAAAGGGAATTGGTCGATACCTTTCAGGCATTCCAAACGGTCCTGCAGTCACACCTTTGGTCATATCATACGGTGTTCCTTCGTAGTGATCTCGCATCAAATCGAACACGTCTTGAGTTGTAAGTTTATGGTCAGGCTTTACCCAAAGTGGAAATGGTTCTGCATCGGGATTGCCTCTGTGATAAGTTTCATCCAGTTCAACTGAAGGTGCAGCTCTGCGGAAAATACTCCAGGTTCTGGTAGCACAATATCTGAGCTTTTCAGTGCTGGCTGGATCATAAACTTGCTGAAAATTAAAGGGGCCATCTTCCGATTTCCACCAACCGTTTTCTTCAGCTAGTGAAAATATATTTTCTGAATATTTCCAGTTTTCCGGGTCATCGGTTGGGAACTCGCCTATACGAGACATATTTGTATGTGCCGATATCATGCCATCAGGAATCCTGGCGGCAACCCAGACTACTTTGCCACTTCCTGGGCCTGAGCCTAGAATTTCGAACAACCAGACTTCGTTTGCATCGGCAATTGAGATAGATTCACCAGTGCTTCTATAACCATGCGTTTCTGCCAGATTAATCATCACCTCGAGAGCCTCAGCAGCAGTCTTGGAGCGCTGCAACGCCATCTGCATCAAGTCCCAGTAACGCATCACTCCATCAGGGTCATGCAGTTCCATCCGGCCATCAAAAGTACTCTCACCAAGAGCAACCTGATGCTCATTTATCAACAGATTAACTGCATAAGTATGAGCAACTTGTGGGATTTCACCTATATGCTCACCGCCCCAGGTTGTGATTTCTACAACTTCGCCATCGGCATGATTAGCAGCAGGAGTTCTACGCAAAATTGGGTGGAAAACACCATCGCAAGTGTAGGTGATATATGAAGAACCGTCGGCAGATGCACCAGGTGTTACAATCAAATCACTGCATGCCAGAAGTGGAGCAGCGAGTAGTAAAAGCAGTATGATTTTTTTCAATTTAAACCCCTTGGAATCCGAAAATGTGAGTAAGGCAGTAGTAGATGCCAACCAGAATAAAAATATAACCGGTAGCAAGGCGGGCCCACTTCTCAAACGATGCCAACTTATTAAAAGTTTCGCCAACTCGTTTTGCTCCAGCAGAAATCAGAATCGCAAATAACAGTACTGGCAGACCTGTTGCAATACCGTAAGACATTGGCAGAGCAATACCAGATTCAAATTGAATTGCCACTGGGATTAAACTTCCAAAAAACAGTGCTGCTGACACAGGACAGAAAGAAAGAGCAAACACAACCCCCATCAGCAATGCGCCAAACATACCCATAGTTTCTAATCTGTTTTGAACTTTCTGATTCACTCCTGATTTCAAATTGAACTGAAGTAATTCTGCCAAAACCATTCCTGTTAAAATCAAAATCGGACCAAGAATCAGGTTCATCTGCTTTTGCAGAAGGTGTGAAATGTAAGGAGCTGATAAAAGGCTTGAAACCAGCAAAACACCAAGCACAATGTAACTCAAGGTTCTACCAAAAGTGTAAAGAATCCCGGCAATTAAAACCTTTTTAGGTTCTGCTACCTTGCGCCCCACATAAGAAATTGCAGTGATATTGGTGGCCATTGGACAGGGACTGATTGAGGTTAGTATCCCAAGCCAAAATGCCGATGCCATGCCAAGCAATATTTCAGTCATTCAAAAACTCAGCAATCTCATTTTGGATATAGAGTTGAAAACTTTCTTTATCGTCCCTAACTAGTTGCCAAACTAAATCCAGCTCACTGTAATTGTTGCCATCAGAGAGAACAACTGTGCTTGAAGAGATCTGAAAGTCTTGAATGAAGTGCTCATTCTCCAGTTCATCAATATTTACTATTTGCCATTCCAGGTCCTGATTCTGCATCACTACTTCTTTGGTCCATAACTCAATTGTGTTGCATGTTTTGCATCTAACATTGCCATGAAAATAATAGGCTGTCATCTGTTCCGAGACCGGATTGGTTCCTGGAACAATACTGCCCCTGTCTTTTATAACTACAAACAGAATGCTCACAACAACAAACAGCAGTAATATTGTGGATATTATTGTTTTTGGTTTCATTTCAATAACACCTTTATTTCTTCTGAAGACAAAACATGGCCTACTGATTTCACTTCATTATCGATAGCCAGGGCTGGAGTCAGCATTACCCCAAACTGCATTATTTCATTGATGTCTGTGACCTTTTGAATCTCAAAATCGACGCCCAACTCTGTTGCTGCATTTTCAGCATTTCCAGCCAGCAATTCGCATTTCTTGCACCCTGTGCCCAGTATTTGAATCTTCATTATCAAACCTCCATTTCCATCAGATGATACTACTCTTGACCTCTCTGGAAAAGGGATATATCTTCCTGCCAACAACCCTGGATGAACTTCCGGACTATGCCGCCCTCAAGCCTAATGGAGCGACATGATCAATCAGATTGCACAAGACAATCAGACCGAATTTCGCGGTGCGGCCCTGCTCAGGGTAATTGCACTTATTTCTCTACTATATTTTTTCCTGCTGGCAATTGCGATGATGGGTGGCGCATTCAAGACTTTCGGTAAAGGTTTTGCCGAACTTTTGATTGCATCAACTACTAATCCGGTCATCGGTCTGATGATAGGATTGCTGGCAACTTCGCTTATTCAGAGCTCAAGTGGTACGACAAGTATTGTGGTCGGACTTGTAGCTGCTGGTGCTTTGGATGTTACAAACGCTATTCCGATTATCATGGGTGCAAACATGGGTACAACAGTTACCAACACCGTGGTTGCACTTGGATCTATGAATCGTAAATCAGAATTCCGACGCGCTTTTGCTGGAGCGACAGTTCATGATTTCTTCAATCTGATGACAATCGGGATCCTGTTTCCATTGGAAATGGCAACTGGATACTTACAAAAATCTGCTACCTGGCTTTCATCTGTTTTCATCGGATCAGAAGGAATTGAGTTCCATAGCCCGGTAAAAGCAATTGTTAAGCCACCAGTTAAAATGTTCAAACATTGGCTTACAGACGGCATTGAACTTAACACAACAATCAGTGGCGCAATTATGCTTGTAGTTGCATTGATTCTGCTGTTTGGTGCTCTTGCGCTATTGACAAAACTGATGCGCAGAGTTGTTGTAAGCCGTGCTGAAGGTGCTTTTTCACGAAACCTCAAAAACAACAGTTTGATGGGTATGTTACTTGGAGTAATTGTAACTGTTCTTGTTCAGAGCAGCTCAATAACAACAAGTTTGCTGGTCCCTTTAATTGGTTCTGGTATACTCACACTTGAAGCAGTTTTTCCTGTTACACTGGGTGCAAACATCGGAACTACTGTAACCGCATTACTTGCTGCAATGACTGGAAATGTGGCTGCAGTAACTGTAGCCTTTGTACACCTGCTGTTCAATATCAGTGGCATTCTGTTGATTTATCCATTTAAACCGATTCGTCGGATTCCAATCCGTCTTGCCAGACTACTGGCTCTACGAACTAGTGAGGATAAACGCTGGGCTGCTTACTACTTACTTGGCATTTTCTTTATTATGCCTCTATCCTTTGTAATGATTTCCAAGATGTTTTAGCATCTGAGAGGAGCAAGATAAATGTCGATGTTCAAATCAATCAGAGATCTATTCAGCGGTAATGACTGGAGCCAGGAAATGGTTGACCAGGTTTGTCATATGCTGTTTATAGGATCCAAAATGTTCAACTACACTACTGGTGTAGTTATCGATGGAAAAGAAGCAAAAGACTTTCAGACTCTACTTTATGACAGAGACAGGCGCATCAATATATCTGAGCGCGAAGTTCGCAGAAGCATTGTTAAGCACTTGAGTATGGGGAGCAATCAGGGTGATGTGCCTTCTGCTCTTGTATTTATGAATGTGATAAAAGATGCAGAACGTATTGGTGACTATGTAAAAAATCTATATGATATTTCCAATAACCTGATGGACGAAAGCTGTGAGAAATGTTCGTTTGGAGATTATGTTGGGAGTTATACTGAAACAATCAAAGGGCTCTTTCCTGAAACCATTACTGCATTCGGAGAAAGTGACGAAGATAAAGCAAAAGAGATTATTTCAAGTGTCCGTGATCTTAACAAGAATCTTGAGAACAAGATTATTGAACTCACCAGCAGTGATCTTTCATCAAGAGACATCGTCTGCCTAGTTCTAATTTGCAGATTCTATAAAAGAATTGCAGCTCATCTTTCCAACATAGCTACATCAGTTGTAATGCCTGTTGATTTGATGGATTTCTTTGATGAACCTAAAAAATAGTAAATAAATAAAAAGCGGAGCAACTTCAGTTGCTCCGCTTTTTTTTGCCTACTTTTTAAATCTATCTCTATTTATATAATCGTTCAGCAACAGAGCAAGACCAATAAATAAAACTATTGCTCCAACACCAGCCAGAGGACCAACTGCTTCAGGGTCACCTATAAACCAACCAAGTGCTGCAAGGCCAATACCAGTTGCACTGCAAACCATTCCTGCTCGATATGGCATATGAGGTGCTTTTTCTTCATTGAGGTTTAATCCATCCAGAGAAGCGCCTTGTTCAATAGCCTTCTCAACTACGCGCATTTTGTCTTTTTTGCGGAAATAATCGGTAATTATTGCCACAATTGGAATCATTAAAGACAGCCCAACAGCTAAAATAGGAATCATCAGTTCCATTATCTACTCCTTGTTTCAAAGAAAATTATCACTCTCACTCACTATGACCCAGTCAATAATAAAAAGGTTACAATTATTTTTTTGTTACATTTTTCCTGGTTAATGGGTCATACTATCAGACATGAAGGACCACTTGCAATATTTGCCGTTGGATAATCGTAATACCTCGCAGTTCCTTGATGACTGGGAGGAGTTTGTGTTGTCAATTATCCGACGCATGAATGTCAGCGATGAAGCTGAAGCAATGTCCAGAGTATTCACCCGCGCACTCAGGGGTCTTCCCAATTTCCAGGGTGACAGCAAGTTGTCCACATGGATTTACAAGATTGCCTGGCGTGAAGGGCTACGCCAACTGAAAAAAGACAGTAAACATCAGAGTAATCATCAACCGATTGAAGATTTTGAGATTGTTGACCCATTGCCCAATCAACAAGATTTGCTTGAACAGAAAGAAAGTGCTGCAACAGTCAGGAAAGCATTAAACAAGCTGCCAGTTCGAGACAAAGAAATTCTGGCTATGCGATTTTTAGAAGAACTGAAATTTTCAGAAGTAGCAGAAAGACTGAACATATCTGAAGTAGCAGCAAGAGTAAGATGTGGCAGAGCGCTTGCAAAGTTGAAGCTAAAATTGGAGAGAGAATATGCAGCATAATAAAACAATCGCAGAACTGCTGTCAGACCCAGCATCATATGCAAATGATAAACCCGCTCCTCTGTGGAGAGATAAAGTTCTGGAACAACATGTCCTGCCTGCTGAGATTACTGTTTCAAAGACTCCTTGGATAAAACCGATGGTTATTGCAGTGCCGCTGGTGGCCTGTTTGTTAATAGCTATGTTTTTCTATTTTAAGATAGATTTCAGTTTTGATATGGAATATGCCACAGTTATTTCTGTTGCCCTGGCTATTGTAGTTTCTATTCTGACTATGTCAATTCTATGTCAATCAAAACAGTGCCCTTATTCTCTGGACAACATTTGAAGTAGCATTACCATCGACACTGCCCAATCTATCAACAGCTAGTCTGTTTTGCTCAGGCACTCGTTTCTCAAGTAATTTTGTTGCGCTATCGACCAGGTTTTTGTGGCTGACAAATGGCACCAGACTTCTGGTTTTGGCCATCGAAGGATGTAAATCGTCTGGCCAATCGTGGTTATCTCCAGCCAGTATTACTGGCGTATCAAAAAGCATCGATTCCCAGAAAACTCCGCTCAAATCGCATATAACGCAGTTGGCTTCCGGTACTTCAGCAAAAGACCTGCCTGCTGTCTCCAGTAAAGTAGCACCTGTTTTTTTCAGAAATTTATTTACTACTTTTGAGCTAGACAAAGGATGTGGAGCTAAAACCAAGTCGCAAGTTTTTGCCAACTCAGTCAGTGAATCTGTCCATTGATAATCTTGCAGAAGTCCTGCTCCTTGCCCACCAACTTTCCAAGTTGATAAGACAAGAACTCTGGGACGATTGTGACCAGGAACAGGATTATTAAGTGAACCGCCATTATTCAAAAACTTATCCAAATGTGTATAGCTTGCATTGTCATAAGACCAATCATGTATTGTAAGAGCTTTGTCTACAATAGGTTTGCCGCCAGAAGCCAGTTTCTTGAAAGCTTCAGCACTTGTACCTTTCTTGCCACTTCTACCGTGAGAAAGGATTACAAGATTTATCGGTGTGTCCAAACTATTTAAAACCGGACGCATTTTTTCATAATCAAATGTAACAGTTACCAAAACTTTAAGTTTGTAATCATTCAACGCTGAAGAAGCCTCAGCAGTTGAGAGCCACTCTTCAACCAGAACACAGGGTGCATCGGGAAAATGTTCCCTGACCAGGTCACGCCCTGTTCTTGAAACAAACCAGACACCACCAATTTCCCGATACAAATCTTTCATGTGATCAAAAATATGTTTGCGATTCCAGCTCGGGTTTGAACTGTGCAGCCACCAGCCAACTGGAGGAGTATTTTCGCGCATAGCTGTACTTGTAACTCCTGGAGTATGAGGAAGTAATTCTATATCCAGGTTCAGCTCTTTTATCAGTTCTTCTCCCCACTGCTGGCGATACTTTTGTGGATCCCAATCGTCACCATGGAATACTACATCGATATTGAACTTTTTGCAGATATCCTTGCGATCGGTGAAGATTACGACTTTATCGGCAATACCGAGTTGTTCAATTGCAAGTCTTCTCTCTATCTGAGAATTTGCAGGGCAGATATTTTTATATGCAATAACATTTTCGTCGGTGTGAACACCCACAACTAATAAATCACATGCCGATGCTGCTCTTCTGATAACATTTATGTGGCCCTGATGACAAAAGTCGAAAACTCCAAGTGCCAGACCAACACGTCTGCCTGGTTGCCGAAAACGAAACCAGTCTAAGCCTGTGGTGATTGTTGCTGTAAATTCTTTTTTCATTGCTCCTGCAGAGATTAATGACTCATTTCTGACAGCGTTTACAGTAGTAGCGCAAGCGGCTTTTGCCAACCCTCAAATGACAAACCAGCTGTTGCGGTAAATACGTTGTTATGTTATGACTGGGTAGTAGTTAAATAAATCACAATTAAAGGGAGAGAACAATGAAGCCATGGAAAGTTTGTCTTGCCTTACTTATCATCATCTCATTCTCATTGACCGGATGTAGTGATAGTACTACCACCCCACCACCACCAACCGGACCAACTATTGTATCTTCAGTCCCTGCTAATGGCTCTACAGTCAGTCCACTGACAAGTACTATTACAATGACGTTTTCAGAGCCTGTTGCTGAAGATTTTCCTCCCTTGCGAATTTCCGGTCATCTGCTAAACAAAATGATTGGTGAGCCTGATTTTGATGCCTCGGGAGCAGTTCTGACTATTAATCTTGAGCCTCCATTACCTGCAGGAGTTCGTTTCTTTGCTGTTTTCGATTCCATTCCTGACCTTGAAGGGAACTGGAACACAGTAATTGATTCAGTTTCATTTATGGTTCAAGGTACGCCTGAGTTGATACCTATCAATGAAGGTGAAGTCTCGGTGTTTTTCACTCAGGAAACTGGGGAAATGCCTTTC
>JAAESD010000189.1 GCA_024229695.1 bacterium | reverse complement strand
TGCCAAAGCCTTTTGATCTATTCCCTGCAACTCATTTATAAAGCCGGTCTCCAGTTCACTTTGAACTGCCTGGATATCGACAATCATTTTGCTGTATTTCAAATCTGCATAGTTGGCAACAAGATTGAATATCCACCAGGCTGAGTCCCAGGAAAATTCATTAAGAGATCCTCTGGAAAACGACTCCGGGAGACCCTTTGCTCCTGCATAAATCGGGAACCAGCAGGTTGTATAAGTATTGTCTACGCCATACCAAAGAACACCACCAATAGAAGCAGGCAACCAATCTCGCATTTGAGCAACAATTGAGAACCCGGTCTGTTGAGTTGAAATTGGACGTTCCCAGCCACAGATTCCGGATGAACTTTCAAAAGGAACTGGTCGATATCTTTCAGGCATTCCAAACGGCCCTGCGGTGAGACCTTTGGTCATATCGTACGGTGTACCTTCGTAGTGATCCCGCATTAGATCGAACACATCTTGAGTAGTAAGTTTATGGTCAGGCTTTACCCAAAGTGGAAATGGTTCTGCATCGGGATTGCCTCTGTGATAAGTTTCATCCAGTTCAACTGAAGGTGC
>JAAESD010000188.1 GCA_024229695.1 bacterium | reverse complement strand
GTCAATGACGAAGACGGATTTACACAGTTAACCAAATTAAACGTCACAGAGGAATTACTGCTTCAAGGTAAGGAACTATATCACCTAGCTGATGACGGTTGGGCGTATAATCTTAGCAACGAAGGCACAGTTGACGATCCTGTTAATGGCGATTGGCGGCAACAGTTACAACCACACCCATCAATATCAAACTTAACCATTAGTGTATCAGAGCGATATAACAACGGTGTTTGGACTGTTGTTGATACTATCGGTGGTTCTGTTTCATCAAACGGTTTTAGTATTTGGGATGCTACCGAGGGCTTTAGTTATAGTAATGATGTTACACCGCTTCAATCCCTAATAAATATTGCTCCTGGGCTAGACGGCGCAACAATTGGCACAACGACTGGCGATTGTGGCGTAGTGATTAATCGCGCACTGTACGGTCTAAAGTTCGACCCTACAACAATCACTGAAGATACGCAGCCTGACGGCACCGAGTTAATAACGTTACCTTGGGATTCTGACACAGAAAGCTATATACATATTTATGAGAAAACAGAGGAATCAACTGTAATAGAGGACAATATTCAAATTCAAGTCGATTCTTCAAGCGATGTTACTGATGCAACTATTCGAGCAGGTAATTTATTGCCTGATGGCGCAGATGCTATTCAAAGTGTATCTTTTGATGCGTTTAAAGCCGGTGATGCTCAAGCTGCTGTAATAGGCGAGAATGTAATTGCATGGGAGCGTGAGACACCGCAGCAAGACGGGATTGTTCACTATGGATTTATCCAATCAAACAGCCCACTAGTAATTAAAGGTAAAACGATTGGCGGGATTTTTATACCTCAGTATGCGCGAGAGATACACGAAGTAGAGTTAATTACTCATGTTGCGTTAGATACATGGGAAGAAAAAACATACTCTGTTGATGATTGGATTGTTGAAGGTGCTGATGAATGGCCAACACAGGCAAAAATTTATGCGTGTAATACGGCTGGTGCTCAAACAGGTTCATTTTCTAGTAATTCAGATTTATGGGATAAACTAGGATCAGTCAGTGAAGCCGAAACAGTGACAACTGATAATATGCAGATAATTTCTCAACTTAATTTAACAAACCTATTCGGTCAGGCTATTAAGACAATGTCTACAGTAGTAACCGACATGAATGGCGAGGTAGTAACACAATGACAACTCACAATAAAATGACAGGGCAAG
>JAAESD010000187.1 GCA_024229695.1 bacterium | reverse complement strand
TGCTGCTTTCTTTGTGTATTTGCCACAACAACCCTTCCCCTAACCTGCATCACAGACCATAACTCATGCGGAGTTAAGGTCTGTGACGCAGGCTATCCTTCCCCCATTAGTTTTCCTCAGCTTGCTTGAAATCATGTCATAATTTTTACTTTTTCAGATTATCAGAGATACTCTGGCACAGGTGGCACAGCCATCAACATCAACTGTTGCAGATGCTGAAGTTTGTCAGACTGAAGGTGAAGTGCCTATGCAAGAACAAATATGGGATGATTCAGTTGGTGGCTCCAATCAACTAACTTTTGAGAATGTTTCAATTGACCTGGTTTGTTGTTTGTCATATGCACTTCTGAATTAGAAATTGCCAGCATACAACCTTCTATCTCACTGCAGCACCAACATTCTTTGGCATTCTGCAAGCTGTCCTATGAATAGTTCCCGCATTGGCACCTAAATTTCAAATAAAACTTGTTGTGATTCATAGTACGTCTTTGAGGATTTTGTTAATTCCATAAATCCTTGAGTGAAGCAACAGATCAGCCCCCACACAACATTCATTTAATTGTAAAAAGTCCCC
>JAAESD010000186.1 GCA_024229695.1 bacterium | reverse complement strand
TCTTCCCATAATAAACTTGAACGGACTTTAACTGAGCTCAATGATCAGATGGCACAGTTATCTTTACTTTACAAATTTGGCCGTGAATTAAGCAGTGCCAGTAACTGGGACAAGACGCTAGAAAGCATGCTTGAGAATCTGGCAGGATTTGTGGAAGCAAAAGGCGCAGCTTTGGTTTTGCGCCCTTCTCCTGAATCGCCTTTTTCTCCACGAAAAACTTTCCAATGGGATGAGCCGAATCTCCAAAAAATGCTGGATCGACTTGAGTCAGAGAGAGAAAAACTGTCGGGTGATAAGGTTGCATCTCATGGAATATTCCTTGTTAAACCTGATGGGGAAGACTCTCCTCCAGTTTCTGCACTTCCGTTGGATCACAAGTCAATCTGTCTTGGATATTTGCTTTTACTTGGTTTTGGTGACAGTGAGCATGAGAGTAAATACCTTCCACTGTTAAATGCAATTCAGATAATATTGGCTGAAGAAGTTGCATCGGCTCAGATGTTGGACAGAATAAGAGAGCTCAGTACTTTTAATTCACAAGTTCTGGAAACAGTAAATAGCGGGATTTGGGTCCTGGATCAAAACGGTATGACTATTTATTGCAACAGACAGGGACGAGAACTGATTAGTGGAAAGACTGAAGTAGCAGAAGATTATTCGATGCCGAAATTTGGTATCGGTAGAGGCAGGGCAGAAACAATACCAAACAGTGCAGCATCATTTTTACGAGATTCTGCTTTTACCCGCGCAAATCAGTCTGAGTTGTTCGTCGATAAATTACTGTCCATTGATTCTTCTGCTATCGATTTGGACAAATTACTTAATTCGCCAGCTGTTTTTACTGGCGAGGGAACAATCCAGCAGCCCGGCGGCCAGCGTGTTCCTGTTCTTGTGCAATCATCACCAATGCAGGGTCAAAACTCCAAGCAGCATTGGCTGGTTGTAGTTCTGGATGATCTGCGTGTCACAAAAAGAATGGAAGCGGAAAAAGTTAGAGCTGATAATCTGGAGAGTCTGGTGGAGATGTCCGCAACACTGGCTCACGAGATACGCAATCCACTAATGGGTTTAAGCGCTCAGGCGGAGCTCCTGCTGGAGAACCTTGATCCAGGCGATGATAAAGTTCGCTACCTGGATGTTATAACGGGTGAGGTCACGAGAATTAATGACACTATCTCCAGAATGTTGAACTACACAAGACCTTATGAACCTGAACTTGATGAAACTGATTTGATTAAACTGGTTGAAGATTGTGTGGTTTTGTCAGCACCCAGGTGTCAGAGTGAAAATGTTTCGATAACCACAAAGTTCAATATCGATGTAAACAGGAAATATGCTGTTGATGGTAGTCAGCTGAAGCAGGTTGTTATGAATATCCTGTTCAACGCAATAGATGCATCACCTGAAAATGGTGTTGTTGCTTTGGAGATTAGTGATACTGATCAACTTGAGCAGATAGACATCTCATCAGGCATTTCCACATTGGCAGATGGGGTTGAAATATCTATCACTGATTCTGGAAAAGGATTCAGTGTTAATGATTCAGGAAAATTGTTTCGGCCATTCTTTACAACAAAGACAACCGGAACTGGTTTAGGGCTTTCGATGAGTAAAAAAATTATCGAAGCTCACAAGGGGAATATTTCTGCAGAATGCAGTAAAGGCTGTACCGTATTTAAGTTCTGTATCCCGGCATAGGATAGAACTTGTTTTGAAAACGCATTGGAGGCGTAAAGATGGATCACAGAATTTTAGTTGTTGATGATGAAGCGTCGATCAGACTTTCGCTAGAAGAGTCTCTTAAGAAAGCTGGTTACAAAACTACGACAGCAGAGACTGGGGCAGACGCACTTGCTCTGATCAAATCTGATAATTTCGACTTAGTAATTACAGACTTGAAAATGCCGGGTGTTTCCGGGCTGGAACTTCTTGAAGCTCTAAGAAATCAGAACAATGACACACCAGTAATAATGATGACTGCCTATGGTGATGTGTCCACTGCTGTGGAAGCAATGCGTTTGGGTGCCTACAATTTCATCCAGAAACCATTCAAGTTAAGTGAAATGAAATCGCAGGTTGCAGCAGCTCTACGCGCGACATCCATTTCTGAACCAACTGAGCCAGTGAAAAGCAAAACCAGTAATAAAACTAAACCGAAGATAGTTAGTTCTGGAAATTACTACATGGGCTTGTTGAATAACTGTCCTGGTTTGATTCACATTGCAAAAATACTTGAGAAAGTAGGTGCAAGTAAGGCTGGCAATGATACATCGATTTTGATTCAGGGAGAATCTGGCAGCGGTAAAGAGATTGTTGCTCGCGCAATTCATGAATCGGGAATCAATGAAGGATCTCCGTTTATGGAAATTAATTGTGCTGCTGTACCAGAATCACTTCTTGAGAGTGAGCTCATGGGCCATGAAAAAGGTTCCTTTACTGATGCCAAGGCTCGTAAAGAAGGTCTTTTTGAAATTGCTGCTGAGGGTACAATCTTCCTCGATGAAATTGGTGAGATGGGTATTCTTCTGCAAAGTAGATTGCTCAGAGTAATTGAAAGTCGCAAGTTTCGCAGGGTTGGTGGGAAAGATGAGTTGAAAGTAAATGCCAGAATTGTAGCTGCAACAAATCGTCGGTTGGAAGATGCTATCAAGGCAGGTACGTTCAGAAACGATCTTTATTATCGCCTGCAGGTTGTTGAAATTGAAATTCCGCCTCTGCGCGAAAGACCTGAAGATATTCCAATATTATTGAATCACTTTATCAATGATTTTAATTTGAAGTTGGGAACAGACACAGCTCCAGCCTCAAAAGAACTTATCGAAGTACTTGTTAAGTATAATTGGCCAGGTAATGTCAGGGAGCTGAATAATGTTGTAAAAAGGATTATGATTCTCGAAGAGCCAGCAGAACTGAAAGCTGTGCATTTCCCGTCATATATCAGTGATGGATGTAACCCGCGAAATTCAGAGGGTGTGACTCATGGAATTGGTGCTGGATTAGTTCCTCTTGCCGAAGTTGAAAAAAGACAAATTTTATATACACTGGAAAAAACAAACAACAATAAGTCTAAAGCATCCAGAGTTTTGGGTATTTCAAGGCAGACATTACGGGAAAAACTTCGTCAATATGAAGAAATTGCAGAAGCTGAAGAATAAATAAAGTTAGAATATTAAGCCGGCTCCAATATGGAGTCGGCTTTTTTTGTGCTATTTCAACTTAGGCACACCATTTGCCATATCTACCTTGAAATGATGGTTTTCAACCCAAGGTGGGCAGATGTTATACAGATTCATGCTGATTCTGACAATAATTGCAATAACTGTTACCAGTTCTGTATTGGCCAATAGTGTCAATGATGAGAACTTGAATGCATATCTGACATTATTAAAGAATAGCAAAGAAGAACCAAAATACAGGCAGGAATCTATCACGGAGATTGATTTAATATCTGCTGTCAAATTAATCGATAAATTCGAATGCCTTAACAGTAATTCAGAAATTACCCGATCTGACTACATCTCTTATGCAGAATTTTACGCCACATTGGGAGAATATGCCAATTCTCTCCAGTTATTGAAGTCAGCACACAAAAATACTCCAGAAGACACTTCATTATTTTACAAGATGCTTGAAATATCAGCAGCATCAAATGACTCAACTCTATTTGTAGAGCAGGTTTTGAATATTACAGGAAGAAGAAATCTGGCAGGAATGGAAAGTAGTATCGACCTTGTATTTAAAGAGCTTATCAAGAGAAAAGATGATAAAAATCTGAAATTTATTTTGAATAAAACGGCATCCAGATTAAACAAACTTGGACCTGTTGTAGAGTACTGGCATGCTGTAACAGACTATTCTGCAGGGGATTATGATGGTTCGTTAACACATGTGATTAATATTGTTAAAGAAGCTGGAAAACTTAACTATGAGTACAAACAGTGGATAATCAATGCAATACCGAAAATGTTATTTTTGCAATCGGATTATAAATCTGCCCAAAGTTATTATCAACTGATTGCGATTAACTCAGATGATGATTTCACTAAGAAAAATGCCATCAAAATGATAGCACGCATCAATTTGCTTACTGGCAACTACGGCGCTGCTGCTACAGAGAAAATAGCCAATTTTGCTGTTGAACAGGAATTGGCCAGGGGATTGTTAAAACTTGAAGAGAACGGAGTGTCGTATGGAATCGACAATCTATACAGAAATTAATCCAAAACCTGAAACGGACATATTCAGCCAGCTAATTACGATGTATCAGCGCGAAGAGCAGATATACATTAATATTCGTGATTGCTCGCTGGAACAAGAAAATGTTCTGGAGTCAGGTGGAGAGATAGCACAAATCCAGTCTCTGCTCGTCAGAAAGCGACAGCTTTTAGACGAAATTGCACAGCTGGAAATAAGCAACTCATCTGTGCGATTGCTTTGGGAGCGGCGCAAAACAACGTTTACTGATGCTGAAGCAGTTCAGGTTCGCAAAAGTATGAAACGAGTAAGCTCACTTTTGGAAGAGATACTCAATTTAGAAGCCTCAAATGATCAATTATTACTCCAAAAGAGCGTTCAGTTGGCAGTTTAAGGAGTTTGGTACAGTACTTGTATGTATTCATGGAGATGCAACGCAGAAATCAGGTAATTTGGTGTTCGAAAACAGGAGTCAGTGATGATTGACAAATCGATATTTCAACAGGCACATCTTGGCAGCATTAAGAATGCATTGACTGCCTATGCCAGGCGTCAGCGAGTAACTGCTGAAAATATTGCCAATGTTGAAACCGATGGTTACAAGGCACAAAAATATCGTTTTGAAGACATGTTGCAGAAGGCGGGCAGCAATACTGTTCAAACTAAAACTACTCGTTCTGGGCATATATCCAGCGATTCAAGCCCATATCATACTTCTGGTGAAGTAGCTGAGCAGGCTCTTGGCTTTGATAATGGTGTTAACGATGTGAATGTTGATGAAGAGATGACAACCCTGGCAACAAACGAACTTTCATATCGTTTGGCGACCAGATTATTGAGCATGAAATACAATGTTTTACGTGAAGCTGTATCAGGCCGAGTCAAATAGAAAGGGCATAAAAAATGGGTAACGGACTATTTAGCACAATCAAAGTCAGCGCCAGTGGATTACATGGGCAGCGGACAAAAATGGACACAATTGCCAAGAATCTTGCCAATTCTGAGACCACACGTACCGCTGATGGCACTCCATATCGTCGTGAAAGAGTAGTTTTTTCACAAACATTGGCTGAAAGAGTGGCCAATGCTTCTAATTCCCGAAATCACGGGAATATGAAAACTACCAATTCAAGGCACTTCTCAGGTCCTCCTGGGAGTGGTAATACAATTCAACAGGGAATTGATGTAAATGTAGACGTTGCACCTGATGCGTCTGAATTCAAGGTAATTTATGATCCAGGTCATCCTGATGCAGATGAAGATGGCTATGTATTAATGCCTAATGTCAATGTAATCACCGAAATGGTAGATATGATAACTGCCAGTCGCGCATATGAAGCCAATGTATCAGCTGTGCAGAGCGCTAAGCAAATGTTCGCTAAAGCACTGGACATCTAACGGGAGTTGAAAACTGATGGCAATTGGAAATATAAAACTAAACGGAGCAATGGATCCAGGAAGACTTTATAACCAGAATTCTGGTGTAAAGAGTAATACTGGTCCGTCTTTTGCAAACAAATTACAGGATGCACTAAAGAGTGTTGACTCATCGCAAGTTAACCGCGATCAGACAATCGATAAAATGGTGTCTGGTGAAGTTAGCGAAGTACACGATGTGATGATAGCAGCAGAAGAAGCACAATTGACGTTTGAAATGATGCTTGAAGTGCGAAACAAATTGCTAGAAGCCTACACTGAAGTCATGAGGATGCAGGTTTAGGAAAACATAAACAAGTAGTTCTACAGAGGAGCTGACAGAACACTATGAAACAGATACTGGACAATTTAAATACAATTACTGGCAAGTTTACTTTCAATCAGAAGGTGTTACTTGGTGGAATAAGTATAGCAGTAGTAATCAGTCTGGTTATTTTCTCAACCTGGATGCAGAGTGAAGATACGACAGTTCTCTTTACCAACCTGGATCCTGCCGATGCTTCAATAGCGCTTGAGGAACTTTCAAAGCAAAATATCAAAGCTGAACTTACAAATGGCGGAACTACAATACTAGTCCCTGGAGATCAAGTACACCGTCTACGTGTAGATTTGATGGCCAAAGGCATTCCAGCATCTGGAACAGTTGGATGGGGTCTTTTTGATGGCAATCAGTATGGAATGACCGAATTTGTGCAAAATGTCAATTATAAGCGTGCCATGGAGGGCGAACTTGTCCAGACTATTGGTGCAATAAAAGGTGTTCGTTCAGCAAGAGTACATCTTGTGCTTCCCAAAAATTCCATTTTCAAAAAAATGCAGTCTCCTGCAACCGCATCGGTTGTAATAGATGTTGGGCATGGTCAATTATCTGAATACCAGGTGAGCGGCATCCAAAGACTAGTTTCAGGTAGTGTTGAAGGATTAGAACTTAATAGCGTCTCAATTATCGACCAACACGGAGTAGAGCTGACCAGTAGTTATAGCAATGATGGCATAATGAGATCAGATAGCCAATTGGCACTGAAAAAAGAAATCGATGAATATCTTTCACTTAAAGCTTCCTCAATGCTGGATCGTGTGCTTGGTCCAGAAAGATCATTAGTAAGAGTTGATGCAACACTCAATTTTGAACAGATGCAACAAGAGCGCAAATTTTATGACCCTGATAGCTCAGTCATTGTAAGTGAAGTACTTGATTCTCAAGAAGGAGCCGAAGGTGATGGCTCAACAGAGAAAATTACAACAAACTATGAACTGAGTCAGACGGTTGAAAGTGTTGTCGGTGAAGTTGGTGGAATTAACAGCCTGTCTGTGGCGGTCTTTGTTGATGGAACGTATGCAAAGGGTGATGATGGAAAGATGGCTTATGTGCCACTTACAGATGAAGAGCTGACACAGATTAATAATATTGTTGAATCTTCAATTGGATTTGACAGCGAACGTGGAGACAGAGTTGAAGTTGTAAACATGCAATTCCAATTTCAAGACACTCCGGAAGTTGCTGAAGTAGGCATGCTACCTGAGGGTTGGATGCAGACTCTACCTGAACTTATTGGCAGAATTCTTCTCTTTGCACTTGCTGCATTTATGATTTTGAAATTAAAGAAAAATCTGGGGCAAATGGCTGTAGAAAATCAAGCAAATACCAAGAAAACCAAAAATGTTATTGAGTATGATGACATCGAATCTGATATGCCTTCGATTAATGAGCGAAGTATAGATCAAGTTTCAACAGAACGAATGATTGAAGAAGTACAAGGCTTTGCAGATCAAAACCCTGATCAGGTTGCTGACCTGGTGAGTGCTTGGATTAAAGAAGATGAAGAAGCAGAAGTTTCAACTGTTTAAGCGGAAAAGGATAATGTTGTGAACCGGAAAATAAGAAAAGCAGCGATCCTCTTGTTGGCCATGGGGCCAAAAGTAGCTGGCCAGGTTATGAAGACTATGCCAGAAGATATGATCGAACAAATAACTGCTGAAATTTCTGTACTCGAGCAGATACCTGAGGAAGAACGTACTACAGCCGTTGTCGATTTCATTGAATTGCGACATAAGGCTTCAGTAATGGGCTTCGGTGGAGAGAGCTCTGCCAAGAGTATTCTCGATGAAGCATTGGGAAGTCATAGAGCATCTTCTGTCTTGAATAGGGCAACAGGCTATAGTGATATAAAGGCATTTGAAAATCTGAAAAATGTTGAGCCTTTGACGGTTGCTAACTATTTGCAAAATGAACATCCACAAACCGTTGCTCTAGTAATGTCATACATGGATCCTAGATATAGTGGACCTGTTATGTCTCTACTTCCAGGCATTCTGCAGGCAGAAATATCATATCGTATGGCAACCCTGGATTCACCTAGTAAAGAATCGCTCAAAATAATTGAACAGGTAATAGGAAAAGCGGTTGAGGGAGAATTCTCCAGAACCAAACGCAATTATGGTGGCAAGAAGCAAGTTGCTGAAGTGTTCAATGAAATTGATAAGGTTGTCTGGCAAGAAATATTGGACGACATGCGAGAAATCGATGATGAGTGCGCCACTGAAGTTAAAAATCTGATGTTTGTATTTGAAGATCTGGTAAATCTTGAAGATCGATTTATACAGGAAGTACTCAAAGAGGTTGATGGTTCAGATTTGACTCTTTCTCTGAAGGGTGTTCCAAACGACATCAAAAACAAGATTTTCAATAACATGTCTAAACGAGCAGCAACTAGCATGAAGGAAGATATGGAATATATGGGGCCAGTGCTATTGACCGATGTAGAAGAAGCACAGGATCGAATTGTTGCCGTAATTCGAAATCTTGAAGAGTCAGGTACTATTACTCTGGGAGGCGGGGCAAATGCTCAAATGGTCACCTAATAATCTTGGAGTAGCTGGTGAAAAACCTGAAGAATTATCATCTATTGTTCTTGATGGCACCAACCTTGAAGAAAACACAGAATTTCACATTGACTTTGCTGAAAAGAAAGCAGCAGAGGAAAAAGAACGAATTGCAATTTTGAGATCAGAATTGGGGAAAGAAATATCTGCGAATTTGACTGTTGAAAAAGAAGCAGAAATTAGTGCTTATCAGCAGAACCAATCTGAACTTTACGATGATTTTGCTGATCAAATGAAAAAGATTGTAGCTGACAATATATCTTCTTTGGCAAGTGGAGCTGTTGAACTTGCAATTGCCATGGCTGGTCAGGTAATAAGAAGTGAAATTGAAGTTGATAAGGATACGATATTGCGTGCTATACAGCCTTTGCTGTTTAAGGCGGAGACTGGTGCAAAATTGGTAGTAACAGCAAATCCTGATGATGCAGAATATCTGGAATCACAAACTCAATTTTGTGAGAAGATGAATATAGTAAAGATTGTATCAGACCCTCGATGTGAACGCGGAGGTTGCACTGTTAAAGCTGATACTGAGGAATGGGATTTAACTATTGAAAGTAAACTCACTGTTCTGGCAGATACAGTTCGTCAAACAATGCAATCATCGCGATCTGTTCCTGAGGTAAAATAATGAAAACATTATGGTCTGAGTGTATTTCAAAAGTAAAATATACCGATACCATTCGAAGTATTGGCAGAGTAAATATGATTGTCGGTATGATAATCGAAGCTCTGAACATTTCAGCTCCAATTGGTTCTGTTTGCAAAATAAACATTGGTCGAAATCGTGAACCAGTTATTTGTGAAGTTGTTGGCTTCAGGGAAGATACTGCATTGTTGATGCCATATGGCGACATGGAAGGTTTGGCACCAGGTCAATCAGTTTCCTTGTTTGCAGAGAATCTTACTATTCCAACTGGTAATCAATTACTTGGACGAGTAATAAATGGGCTAGGCCAACCAATCGATGGTAAAGGTCCTCTTCGCAATGAATCGCTTCGTCGAGTTCATAGCGCACCGCCATTTTCTTTGAAAAGAGCCCGCATTGATGAACCTCTGGCAACAGGGGTACGTGCAATTGATGGACTCGTGACTGTTGCCAAGGGGCAGCGCATGGGAATATTTGCAGGTAGTGGCGTTGGAAAAAGTGTTTTAATGGGAATGATATCAAGAAATTCTGATGTCGATGTAAATGTTGTTGCATTAATTGGTGAACGTGGTCGCGAAGTAAAAGAATTTATTGAAAGAGATCTCGGTCCGGAAGGACTGGCTCGATCAGTAGTTATAGTTGTTACTTCTGATGAGAGTGCAGTGATGCGTGCCCGTGGAGCCGAAACAGCGATGGCAGTTGCAGAATCATTCCGGGATTCACAGAAGAATGTTATGTTCCTGATGGATTCAGTAACACGTTATGCAATGGCATTGCGTGAAATCGGTTTGGCTACTGGCGAACCTCCAACAACAAAAGGTTATACACCTTCAGTATTTGCTGCTCTACCAAAACTCTGTGAACGAGCAGGGTGTGCTGAAACTCATTCTATAACAGCATTATTTACAGTTTTAATTGAGGGTGATGACATTCATGACCCAATAGGCGATGCTATGCGTTCAATTTTGGATGGACACATTATGCTTAGTCGTGATTTGGCTCGTGAAAATCATTATCCTGCTATCGATGTTTTGGGAAGTGTAAGTCGACTAAAAACTACTGTAGCAAAAGAAGATCATATTCAGGCGGGTAACCAGATTTCGAGCTGGTTGAAAATCATTGAAGACAACAAAGATCTATTAACTATTGGTGCCTATACACGTGGCAATGATCCAATACTTGATAAGGCTCTTGAAGAGCAGGAAAAGGTGAATGCATTTCTGCGTCAAGGGGAGTATGACCCGGCAACCTGGGAAACAACTACAGCTACTTTACTTCAGCTGGGGCGGGTTGATTAATTATGTTCAAATTCAGGCTTCAAAAAGTACTTAACTACAGATCAATGCTGGTTGATGCAGAATCATTGAGACTTCGTGAAATAGAACAGCAACAGCTTCTTATGCAAAATAACATTATTAATCAGGAAATCCTTATTGATCGCCTGATTCTCCAGTATGAAGAAGCAAAAACAGATGCTGGTACTATCAATAGTTGGAGCTTTATGTACGGTTCACTTACAAATGAGAAAAACAAAATCAAGGAATTGCGAGTTAAGGAACAAAAACTGCATGACGAATTCCAGAAACAAATGCTAAAGCTTGTAGAAGCTCAGCAAGAGAAAGCTGTTCTTGAGAAACTCAGGGACAATCAATTGGCAGATTGGGAAGCTAAACAACGACGTAGAGAGCAGCGAATGATGGATGAGCTGGCCTCTAGAGCACATTACCAACTGTCTTGATAGAAAAGAGAATGGATAATGAAAACTGTAATAATCATGTCGGTCGTGACATTTGTCTTGATATTCGGGGGAATTATTTATGCCACCGGGATGCTTGAAGATGCCATGAAAACAAGCAGTATGGCTATTATTCAACCAGACAAACCAGATTTTGACAGGGTTCTTGCAGGATTACAAACAGAACAAGATCGCGTAGCTGCCGAAAGTGCAGAAGTGGAAAGAATAAAGGAAGAGCTGAAAATTGAGCAGAAATTTATTGCAGATGAAAAGATAAAACTGCAAAGCATTTTAGCTGAAATAGTAGAGCTGAATGCAGTATTTGTTGGCAAACAAGACGAATCATCTGTCAAGCTTGCAAAAGTATACGAATCGATGAAACCAGCAAAAGCTGCTCCAATATTGGCATCTCTAGAGCTTGAAGTCACTTACGAAATTATCAGTAATATGAAAGAACGACAGGCTGCCAAGATTCTGTCTTACCTAAATCCTGATCTGGCTGCAAAGATTAGTTCGAAGATGAGTATGAAAGGTGATCAAGGATGAATCAAGTTGGCAATACACAAATAAATACAGCAGCCCAGGGAAGTAATAATAATTTCCAGGGAATTGCATTGTCATTAATGAAAAATGCTAGCTCATTTATGCAGCTACTTGAATCGTCATTGGCGAAAAGCATTGAGCCTGAATCTTCAAGTATGTCCAGGGAATATGATTTTTCAACAAGAGGGAAATCGAACGATGACAGTTTTACTTGTATGGAACATCGGCAGGAAAAAGAGATAACTGAAGAAAAATATTCACCTGAGTCTGCAAAGTCTCGTGAATCATCTGAAAATACAAATCGACAAAGTCACCAAAATAATCCAGAGAACACAGGAGCCAGAGAAAGCAACACACCGGTTACAAATAGTAGTGTGGAGCTACAGCCAATTCCTTTGGCCAACTCTTTGAATCTCATTAATACCTTGAACGGGTTAACTGGTAACAAAATTCAAATAGCAAAGGCGGGGAATAACTCTGTCGATATTACAGCAAGTTCTGTCAAAAAACAGGTCTTCTCAAAAGTACTAGGCAGCAATTTGTTACTCTCTGGCAAAGGCTCTTTTAAATTGAGTCTTACACCTCCACAACTTGGCAGAGTAGAGGCTTTGTTTCAAAAAGATGGCACTAAACTATCAATTACTTTGAAAGTTGAATCAGTAGCTGCGGGTCAAGCATTGAAAGAGGGTTCCGCAGAATTAGGTGATATCATTTTGAACAAAAGTCAAGAATGGGAAGATGTTGAAATAAATATTGAAGTCGAGGAAGAAGAAACATTCCAGGAAAATGATCAGTCTGATTTTCAAGACAATCAAGCTGAACAAGATGATGAAGACAATCAAGGGGTAGAATAATGAGTGTAAATAGCATTAACAGTGGTAGCACTATGTTTTCTTCAAACAATCAACCATCTGCGGCTCAACAGTCTCAAGATCAGTTTTTGCAGCTGCTTGTAACACAGATGCAGAATCAGGATCCACTTAACCCAATGGACAACTCTGAATTCACTAATCAGCTGACACAATTCTCACAGCTGGAACAAATGCAATTTATGAACTCACAGATGCAGGAAGGCATGATCTACACTCAAAGTCTGAACAACACTATGATGCTGGGCCTTGTGGGTAAAAGTGCGACTGTGGAAGGCAGCTCTGTTGAAGTAAATGGAGAAAATATTTCGTCGAATCGAGTAAATGTAACTACCGGTGGAGTAATTACGGTAGAAGTTAAGGACGATGCAGGAAACGTTATTCGTGCTTATGAAACAACCAGTGAAGCTGGTTGGAATGATATATCCTGGGATGGCTTGGATGATGATGGAGAAACTGTTGCCGATGGCAATTACACTTTGAGTATCACTGCACAAGATAATGCAGAAAATGATGTCGACTTTTCCTGTTATATGACCGGAATGGTAGACAGCATCAGATTTGAAAACAACTTGGTTCTGGTCAGTTTAGCTGGCCAAGAATACTACGCTTCAGAAATTGTTGAAGTAGGCATGTAAAACGCCTCGTGCGGTCAAGGTGGACAGCGCGTAATAACGGGAGGATCCCATGTTAAGGTCTTTGTATACAGGTATTTCAGGCATTAGTGCCAGCAATCTTGAACTTGATGTTATTGGTAATAATATTGCCAATGCAAACACCATCGGATTCAAGTCTTCACGAATTACATTCCGAGATATGTTATCACAGAATATGAGTATTGGTAGCCCACCATCTAGTAGTGGTTTGGGTGGTACTAACCCAATGCAGGTTGGACTAGGTACATCAATTGGAAGTATTGACTCAATTAATACACAAGGCGGATTTCAAGGGACCGGTCGAAAAGCTGATTTGGCTTTAAGTGGCGGTGGATTCTTTGTCCTTAGCGATGGTGAACAATCACTGTACACGAGAGCTGGTGCTTTTGGCATGGATGCTGAGAACTATATTGTCGATCCTGCAACTGGCATGAGACTTCAAGGAGTCATGGCTGATGCCAATGGGAACATCACACCAGGGTCATTCTCCGATTTAATGATTGATCCAACAACGATGATGCCTGCCTCAGCTTCCACACTGGTGCAATTGAATGGGAACTTGAACTCTGCTGCTGATGGTAGCGAAACAATTTTGGAGTCGAATCATTTTATTGCTTCTGCTGACAGTGACGATTTGCTGACTGGGCTTTATGGTCAAGATGGAAGTAGCTTTGGGCTGCAGACAAATGATCGCATCGGATTAACAGGCATGATTGAATTTGGTGGAGAAAGAATTTCAATTTCAGAATCGCCATTCATAGTAAATTCTGAAAACCCGCTTGATGGCGGTGAATCTCTTCAGGAAATGGTTGATTGGGTTGTTGCAACACTTGAGTCTCTCGATGGCATAACACCAGGTTCTGTATCTGTTACTCTTGAAGATAACGGATCACTGACAATTGAGAATAACTCTGGATCAACTATCCATAATCTGCGTTTGTCTGTTTCTGGTAACACAGAATTCAATGAAAATTTTACATTCAGCGATGAGATGCCAGCCGGTTCTGTTGGCTCAACTTCCAATGCTATCACCGGTACTGGACAAATCAGATCAGCTGCAACTGAGGATGACTATCTAGTTGATTTATTTGACAGTCAGGGGGAGAGCCTTGGACTTCATATCGATCCCGTTGACCTTGAAACAACTATCGAAATTACCGGTACTGTGGCTGGCGATGCTGTTGCTGCCCAAAGTCTGACCGTCACAGCAAGTACTACTCTTGATGATCTGGCCGATTCAATGCAAGCAGCATTTGGGATTGCTAGTGGATCAGTTGAAGTAGATGCAGAAGGTCAAATTGTTATCACTGGTGATGTTGGTTCAGATTATGCACTTGGTAATGTTCAGATGCGTGAAGTTGGCGAAATTAATCCAGTGCTGGAGACATCGTTTGATTTTTCTCAAGTTCAGGAAGCTGCGGACGGTGAAGAACCTCAAATATCAACTGTTGTATATGACTCACTTGGCAATAGCCACAACGTTCTACTCACATTTTCGAAAGTCGATGGAGCAAATCAGTGGTTATGGACTGCTGCTATGGAAGATGGTGAAGAAATTACTTCAGGAGGAAGTGGTACTGTTTCATTTAATGAAACAGGTGGAATAACTTCTTTCTTGTACGATGGAGGAGCTTCTGGTTTGACTTTTGATCCTACGATTGAAGGTGAAGAGGCTGCATCAGATGTGACAATAAGTTTTGAAGCAGGTGTTGCAGGTGAAATCAGTGGCCTGACACAATTCTCCACAACTTCACATGTTACAGCTCAGGCTGATGGCTATAAAGCTGGAAATCTTCTCGATTACGAGATTAATGAACAGGGATTGATAATTGGTCATTTTTCAAATGATACTATAAAAACTTTGGCACAGATTGGCATAACTACTTTTGTCAATGACGGAGGATTGGTAAAAGAAGCCGGAAATATGTTCCGTTCAGGTCCTAATTCCGGTGTTGAAGAAATGACATTTGCTGGAACTGGTAATAATACTGCCATTCATTCTGGGGTTCTAGAAATGTCGAATGTTGATCTTACAGAACAGTTTACACGAATGGTCATTGCACAAAGGGCTTTCCAGGCAAATGCTAAAGTTATTACAACTGGCGATGAAATCCTGCAAGAACTTGTGACAATGCTCAGGTAGAATGAAAAAGGAGCTAAAGAATCATGATAAACGTTACGAAACTAAATGGTAGCGAACTTGTGATTAACGCTGATCTGATTGAATTCGTAGAATGCACTCCGGATACACTGATCAGTCTGACTACAGGTCGCAAGATAATGGTCCAGGAAAGCCTGGAGGATATTATCCAACTGGCGTTGAAGTTCCGGAGAAATACTCGCAGTCACCCGGTGCCTGCTGGTAGTGATGGTTCAGTTTTCGAAGGTGATATTCAAAGGAATTAACCGCTTCAAGGATGAGGTGAGTTGTGGATTTTGCAACAATAATTGGTTTACTAGGTGCTTCGGGAATGATTATCTGGGCGGTGTCATCAGGTGGCACCCTGAATATGTTCTATGATGGAGCTGCTATTGCTATCGTTGTCGGTGGTACAGCCATGGCTATAATGGGTAATTACCCAATCAAACGTGTGCTTGGCATGGCGTCTGTCATCAAAAAGACAATCCTGTTTAATTCAGAGGACCCTGAAGCTGTAATAGGAAAAATGGTTCATTACGCCGAACGTGCGCGTAAAGAAGGCATGCTTGCGTTAGAAGAAGATTCAGAAAATGAAGATGATCTATTCTTGCGCAAGGGGCTTCGTCTGGCTGTAGATGGTACAGATCCAAGCTTACTTGAGAAAATTCTTGGTACAGACATAGAACAGCTACAAACACGACATAAAGAAGGTAAACAGATTCTAGAAGCTGGTGGTACTTTTGCTCCGGCATTTGGAATGATTGGTACTCTTGTCGGCTTGATTCAAATGCTCTCAGGTCTCGATGATCCCAGTTCCATTGGTTCTGGTATGGCTGTTGCCTTGTTAACAACATTTTATGGTGCAGTTATGGCAAATGTGTTTTTCCTACCACTTGCTGGTAAGCTTGAAACCAGATCTCGTGACGAAGTTTTGATCAGAGAAATGATTATTGACGGCATTATGGCTATCCAAACTGGAGATTCACCAAGAATTGTAGAAGAGAAGCTAAAATCTTTCTTGTCACCATCGATTCAAAGAAAACTCAGTGATGAACGAGAAAATGAAGCAGCTTAAATAATCGGAGAATAGAATGGCCCGGAAAAGTAGAAAACAACATGACTGCCCAAAGTTTCCAGGATGGATAATGACATACGGTGATATGATGTCATTGTTATTAACGTTTTTTATTCTGCTGGTTAGTTATTCAACAATTCAAGAATCCAAATTTGAAGAAGCAACCAATTCATTACAAGGTGCCTTTGGTGTATTATCGAGCCCACCGACAACTATAAAGATGGAAGAGGTTGTCGTTTCTGAACTTCATAAAAAGGAACGGGACGATATCGTCTATGAAATTCAAAAACTAGAGGAAACACTTGTTGAAGAAAATATGGATAACATGGTTGACCTTCAACTTACAAAAGATGGTGTGTTGTTCAATGTGGATTCTTCCTGTCTGTTTGCTTCAGGAAAAGCTGCTTTAAAACCTGACAGTAAGTCTATTTTATCCAGTCTACAGGGTTTTCTGGCAAAATTCAGCCATGATATTGAAATTAATGGCCATACAGATTCCATTCCAATACATACTGCACAATTCCCATCAAACTGGGAGCTCTCATCTTCAAGAGCAATTTCAGTTGCCCGATTTTTTCAAAATGAGGGCCTTGTTCCCTCCAGGATTAAAGCCATTGGTTTCGGAGAATACAAGCCAATTGCAGATAATAGCGATTCCGAAGGACGAGCCAAGAATCGTCGCGTAGAAATATTTCTAAAACTTGATAGTGACAACTCAACCGTCCAACAGGAATTGCCTGTAGTTGACAAGGAGAATAATGAAACCTGAAGAAGATCAGATTCCTGAAGAAGCGCCCGTTGCAAAAAAGGGAATTTTAGATAACAAACTTGTGCTTTTCGGCATAATAATTGTACTACAGTTGGTAATGGCAATTGTACTGATTGAGTTTGTTGTGTCGCCAAAATTACAGGCAACGGCAGAAGAAATTCCTGAAAGTACTCAAGAAATGGTCCAGGAGGGCGTTTTGGTAGATTTGGAGGAAATGGTGATAACTCTAAATGATAGAGCTACGACACCAGGCTTCCTTAGAATCAATGTTAACCTTGAGGTGACTGACCAGAAAGTAGCCGACTCAGCAACTGAAAAGTTACCAAAACTTAGAGATGCTGTGATTTTGACTCTCTCAGGTAGAAGTTCTCAAGAAATGAGATCAATTCAGGGCAAAGAAATCGTTAAGTCTGAAATATTCAAGAAAATGCAGAATATTCTGCCTACTGAATCACTAATGGGAGTTTATTTCTCCGACCTGGTAATTCAGTAAGAAGCAAGGAAGCCAATGACAGAAGACAACAAACTAAATAAGGAAGACATCGAATCATTGCTGGATGAAACCGGTCCTGAAGGTGAAGATTCTTCCTCAGTTTCAACTATCGCAACTGATGATTCAGATGTTGATCTTAGTGCGTATGACTTCAGCAAGCCATATAGTGTTTCCAAAAATTTCCAAAAAAATCTGTTAGCGATGTGTGAGGTGTATGCACGAGTTGCTACACTTGGTTTGACCATGGATTATCGCGCCAAATGCAAGATGGTATTCAATGGGTTACAGACACTTACATATGAGGAGTATCACGCAACTCTTCCAAACCCAACTTGCGTTGGTACGGCTTTATTACCACCTCTTCAAGGCCATGCTTTAGTTAATCTGGATCTTTCTTTAGCTTTTGTTTTGTTGAAGAGATTGCTTGGTGGCAGACCAGAACCAGAAAAAGAATTACGTAAGTTTACCGATATTGAATTGGGAATTTCTGGTAATGTTGTTTCTAGTCTACTTGAGTATCTTAAAGAGGCATCAAGTAAATTTGTGACTATTAATCCAGAAGAAATATTTATTGAATCTAATCCTGAATTCTTAAACACTCCAGCTGCTGGCGAGTCTATGATACTTCTTGAGTTCGAGATGGAAATCGAAGAACTAAAAGGCAAGATGTCACTTTGTATACCATCAATAGCTTTTGAACCTGTTAGGGGTCAATTTGATCCTGCTGAAGAGTTTGTACAAAGGGATGATGAGGAAATCGCAGCTGAGAGACAGGACGTCAAAGATACAATCGAAGATGCAACTACAGAGCTGATTGTTAAAATGGCTGATCTGGATTTGCCCTTCAGTTTTCTTGATGGGCTTGAAACAGGAAGTGTTATAGATTTGGGTACAGGCTCAAATTCAATAATGGAACTTGAGTTGCAGGGAAAACCAATATTTCAGTGCAAAGCAGGACACTATAATGGCAAGCGAGCCGTTGAGCTTACAGAAAGAATAACGGAGGAAGATTAATGACTACTGAAAATCAGAATGATGTTTTAACAGCGAATCAAGAGCAGGATTCTGTTTCTAATGTTAATGAAACAAATTCGGATAACAGCCTTGATATGTTGATGGAAGTTGGCATGAAAGTAACTGTCGAACTGGGCAGAACAAAAATGAAGGTCAGAGATTTGCTGAACTTATCTTCAGGATCAATTGTTGAGCTGGAGAAGCAAGCTGGTGAACCTGTAGATATCCTGGTTAACGGGACAATGATGGCCCAGGCTGAAGTTGTTGTTGTAGAAGATCGATTTGCTGTCAGAATAACAAAGATGCTTAATCGCATTGACAGAAAACGGAAAATTCTATAATGAGATACTTTCTTTTAAGCAGTTACAGCAACGGCTTTGGTTATTCCAACTTAAAAGCATTTGGTGCTTTTGTGATTGTGATGGTACTGCTGTTGCTTTGTTTAAAAGTTCTGCAAAAGCTGAATAAAGACAGAAAGGATGCTGCTGGGACTGTCATATATAGCACTTCAGCAGGTCCCAGCAGGTCAATTGAACATGTACAGACTGCAGATAAGGTGCATGTTATTTACAAAAATGACGGAGCAATGGTTGTCCTGGAATCAGTTTCAATTACTGATTACAAAAAACCAGAGGTGAGCTCAGTAAATAGAAAATCTATTAAGAAATTGTTTGCAAGATCCTGACATATGGTCAGTTATTGACCACTAATTTTAAAGTTTATAATCGATATCAAAATAACAGTAGATAACAGGGCACCTCGATGTTGTGTAACATACGCTATACCAACAAGATACAGCTCGCTGCAAGTTTCTTTCAAAATTAGTTCAATATTCATTTCTGGCACATAGATTGCGATTCTCTTACGGAACAAACAAACCGGGAGAGATTCTTAATGTTGAAGAAATTCGTCATAACTCTGGTTCTTATCATATCTGTAATGCAGATTATGCCAGATTTAGTCATGGCTCAAGATGATATCACGCAGGGCCCAGGAACAAACATATCGTTGACTCTGGGTGGTGGAGAAGATGCAGCTCGAATGGACGTAGCAGTAGAAATTGTACTGCTGATGACCCTTTTGTCTCTGGCTCCAGCACTATTGATTATGCTCACCGGATTCACCAGAATAATCATTGTCTTTGGATTTTTGCGACAGGCAATGGGTACTAACCAGATGCCTCCTAATCAGGTAATGATTGGCTTAGCCATGTTCCTGACTTTTGTAGTCATGGCTCCAGTTTTTGCAGACATAAACGAAAATGCATTGCAACCCTATATGGCTGAAGAAATTTCTCAACAAGAAGCATTCAAGTTGGCTGAGGCCCCAATCAAGGGATTTATGTTAAACCAGGTTCGGGAAAAAGATGTTTCTCTCTTTCTTGATCTAACCAATACTGAACCACCTGAATCTCCTGAAGATCTCCCACTCACAATTGTTGTTCCGAGTTTTGTTCTTAGCGAATTAAAAACAGCTTTCCAGATCGGTTTTGTGCTGTTCATTCCGTTTCTGATTATTGACATGGTTGTTGCCTCAGTATTGATGTCGATGGGTATGATGATGCTGCCTCCAGTGTTGATAAGTTTACCGTTTAAAATTCTCCTGTTCATTTTGGTTGATGGTTGGTATCTGATCGTCAAATCACTTGTATCAGCATTCCAATAGAGAGGTCAAGATATGTCACCTGAAACCGTAATTGAACTTGGTCAGTCTGCATTGAAAACTACCCTGATGATTGCAGCACCGATGCTCGGAGCTGGAATGATTGTTGGTTTAGTGATCAGTATTTTCCAGGCAGCAACTCATATTAATGAGATGACAATGACGTTTGTGCCTAAAATAGTTGCCGTGTTTGTGGCAATGATTGTGGCAATGCCGTGGATTATGAGTCGTATGACAAGTTTCACAGTTCAAATATTTGAACGAATAGCATCGATGTAGGCAGACAATGTACAGTGCATTTGACGCATCTTCACTTCTGGTTACCGTAGTAATTGCACTACGGTTGTCTATATTATCAGCACTTTTGCCAGTTATTTCCGGTAGATCTGTTCCGGTGTTGTGGCGTATAGCTCTTGCTGTTGTGATTGCTGCAGCTATTGCACCAGCAATAACTAGTGAGTTGGAAAATTTACCTACTTCTTTCAACTGGGAAATTCTCGCACTTGAAGCATTTCAATCAATCATTATTGGTGCTTTGCTTGCTTTTGTAGTCGGAATCCCTTTTGCAGCTGTTCGTTTCGCTGGACAAGTTATTGGGGTGCAAATCGGTTTTTCGATGGCTAACACTGTAGACCCTCAAAGTGGCGGCAGAGCTTCAGTTCTCTCAAATTTCTATTATCTGTTAGCCGTTATGTTTTTCTTTGCCAGTGATGCACATCACATTCTGATAACTGCAATGATAGAATCGGTTAGGGTTGTACCACCATTTACCGAAGTATTCAGTGTAGGTGGGTCATGGTATATACTCAGTGAATTTGGATCATTCTTTGTGATCGGACTCAAGATTGCATCGCCAGTTATTATTGTGCTTTTATTAGTAAGTGTTGCTATGGGATTTATCGTAAAAACAGTTCCACAGATCAATATCCTTGTTGTTGGTTTTCCAGTAAAAATTGCTGTCGGTCTCGCTGTACTTGGCTTGTCGATGTTTTTCTTTGGCTCTGTATTTGAGTCAGTGCTCGGATCTATGAGTGCTCAGTTTGATGAAATATTACTAATTCTAGGAAGTTAGGGGGAGGTGAGTAATGGCTGAAAGTCAAGGTGGCGACAGAACGGAAAGAGCGACGCCGCGGCGCCGGGAAAAGGCGCTTGAACAGGGACAGGTGGCTCTCAGTCAGGAAGTAAATAGCACTATTGTGTTACTTGCCGGCTTCTCATTATTGTTTGCTTCTGCAAGGCATATCAGCACGATTCTAGGTAATAACACTCGATATCTATTTTCTCAATCACATTGCCTGAGACTTGACAATCCTGCAGCACTGTCTGAGTTTGCGACCGCAAATATGATGATAATATTCAAATCATTAGCTCCAATGCTATTGGTGATAATGGTAAGTGGATTACTCGCGAATATTTTGCAGGTTGGCTGGAATATCAATGTATCTGCAATGGCTTTTAAGTTAGAACACATAAATCCGATAAGCGGCATCAAACAGATGTTCAGCAAGAAAACATATTTTGAGTTAATAAAGAATATTCTAAAGATCAGTCTCATTGCAATTGTTGCATACTTCACAGTAAAAGACATGCAAATGCAGCTTGTTAGTGCTCCGATGGGTTCACTATTGGGTGCCTCCTGGTTAGGTAAAATGGCAGTTCTGAAATTGGCCATGCGCCTTGTGATTCTATTAGCTGTGATTGCTGTAATGGACTGGGGATTTCAGAAATACCAATACGAAGAAAATATCAAAATGACTCTCCAGGAAGTGAAGCAAGAAAATAAGGATATGGAAGGTGATCCTCAGATTAAAGCGAGGATTAGAGCAATCCAACTTGAAAATTCTCGTAACAGAATGATGTCCGATGTACCAAAGGCTGATGTTGTAGTAACAAATCCAACTCACTTCGCAGTTGCTTTAAAATACTCCCAAGGTGATATGGCTCCACAAGTGTTGGCAAAGGGTAAAGAGTCTGTTGCACAGAAAATTAAAGAGATAGCACGTAAATCTAGAGTTCCTGTCATTGAGAATGTCCCTCTGGCACGAGCCCTGCATAGTAACAGTGAAATAGGGGAATTCGTACCGGATGACCTGTATCAGGCGGTTGCAGAAGTTCTAGCTTACGTATACCGACTAAAACGCGCTTAAACATGAGGAAACAGCTTGAGCAAAAGCATTGGCATCGATAGAGACCTGTTACTTTCAAATAGTAACATTATGACTGCATTGGCTGTTATTGCAGTCGTTGGCTTGATGATAATGCCTGTTTCTCCGCTTGCATTGGACATGTTACTAACTTTTAGTATTGCTTTTGCGGTAGTTATATTGCTTGTAGCGCTATATTTAAAAGAACCTCTACAGTTTTCCAGTTTCCCGTCATTATTACTTATGGTGACGCTATTCAGGCTCTCACTGAATATCGCATCGACAAGGCTTATTCTTGGTAAAGCAACTGCTGGTAACGTTATCGAGAGTTTTGGCGATTTTGTAATTGGCGGAAATTATGTCATAGGTGTAATAGTATTTGCCATTTTAGTAGTTGTACAATTTGTAGTTATTACAAAAGGTTCTGGACGAATTGCTGAAGTAGCAGCTCGATTTACTCTTGATGCGATGCCTGGTAAGCAGATGGCAATTGATGCTGATCTCAACGCTGGCGTTATCAGTGAGCGAGATGCAAGAAAACGCCGAACAGAAGTTACATCGGAAGCTGAATTTTTTGGTGCAATGGATGGTGCAAGCAAGTTTGTTCGTGGAGACGCTATTGCTGGAATCGTAATAACACTAATAAATGTTGTTGCTGGCTTTGTAATTGGTATGCTGCAAATGAACATGAGTGCTGCTGAATCAATGAGGCAGTTCACCATGTTAACTGTTGGTGATGGTCTTGTAAGTCAGATTCCTGCACTGCTTGTTTCAACAGCTGCTGGTATGGTTGTCACAAGACAGAGTAGTAGTCTCAATCTTGGTCAAACACTGACTCTTCAACTATTCCGACAGCCAAAAGCTATTTACCTTGCTTCAGGTGCACTGGCAGTGTTTGGATTAATACCTGGTTTGCCAACAGCTCCGTTTTTAACACTTTCAGCAATATTTGCAGCTGCTGCCAAAGTGGTTGGCTCAAGAGTTAAAACTGCTGAAGAAGCTGATCAAGATGCAGAATTGCAAGTTGAAGAATCTGCGGAAGAACCTGAAACAAAAGAAATAACCAACGCAGATCTGTTTGTTATGGACAGTCTTGAATTGGAACTTGGATATGGCTTGTTGTCACTTGTCGATGAAAAACGTGGTGGTGACCTTCTACAGCGTGTAACAAATATTCGTAAACAAATCAGTAGTGAGTTGGGAATTGTTGTGCATCCGGTCAGAGTGCGTGACAACCTGCAGCTGGAGTCAAACAGTTATGCTATAAGACTTAAAGGTGTTGAGATAGTGAAGGCCGATTTGATGGCTGACAAACTGCTGGCCATGAGTGGTCCTGAAGGTGCTGAAGGATTTGATGGGATCGCTACAGTCGAGCCTGCATTCAATCTTCCTGCAATCTGGATTGATAAAGACCGCAAAATGGCTGCTGAAATGGAAGGCTATACAGTTGTTGAGCCGAATGCAGTTTTGGCTACGCATTTGTCAGAAATCATTCGTTCACACTCTGATGAGCTTTTAACTCGTCAGGATGTCAAAGAACTATGCGAATCAGTTCGAGAATTTGCGCCAGCACTTATAGAAGATCTCATCCCAGATAAAGTTAATATCAATACTCTTCATAATGCCTTGCGTGCACTGTTGCATGAACGCATTCCAATCAAAGACATTGTTACAATTATGGAAACGCTGGCTAACTATGCTGGCACTGCAATTTCTCAAGATGGGCAAATGGAAAAAGTTCGTGAATCATTGCGACGTACTATCAGTTCCATGTTTGTAGAGCCCGATGGAAATTTGCATGCAATTTCACTACACCCAGAAGTTGAACAAGTTCTTCTACAAGCTTCCAGTGATTCGGAAAAAGTTGGGGCAGTGGTGCTGAACCCGGGATTTGCTCAGCAATTCCTGCAAAAACTGGAGCAGTCATTGCAACAGTCCTACAGTCGGGGAATACCTCCAGTACTGCTAGTCCCAACACCAATCAGACTATTTGTAAAAAGACTCGTAGAGCCAACATTCCCAACCTTACCGGTAATGGGTTACACAGAGATTACAGCAAATACAAAAGTTCAGTCCGCAGGAACAGTTGTTTTTGAAGGAGTAGAAAATGCACAACAAGCCTAATAATGCATATGAAACAATTACATTTCGAGGCAAATCTATGACTGATGTATATGACAAAATACACAGACAGGTGGGCTCAGATGCACAATTGCTGGATTGTCGTATGGCAAGTGAAAAAACTCCGTCGGGACTTGGGCAGAGATCAATTGTTGAAGTTCTGGTTGTTGATCCAAAATCTAAAAATAATCATGACATCTCACGGAAGCCTGCAACAAGCGCGATAGTAGAGTCAGAAGTACTGAAGATTGAGAAATTAATCGAATCAGTTGAAAAACAATACGAGGAAAAGAACACACTTTCTTTTTACCTGAATTCTTATCCGCTATCAAATGAGTTACGCAAAGCAGGAGTAAGTACAATTACAACTCTTGATATTGCACGCAAATTTATCGGTTCAAGCAAAGGACTGTCAAAGTCAGAAGCGGTTCGTGATTTGTCCTCAAGAATCAAAACTAGTGGTAGTAGCTGGGATTTGTTTATAGGGTATCACATGTTCAAAGGAAAGCCTGGGTCAGGTAAGACTGAATTGCTCATCGGTGCTGCAACAAAATTAAAGAATGCAGGCAAAAAAGTATTGGTTGTTTCTTTAAATCCTGCTCACGAAGGTAAAGTGATTCAATTACAGGAATCGGCAAAATTAACAGGGTTCGATGCAGCAATAATGCGAGATTCAAAACACCTCAGCGGGTGTCATGAATATTTTTCAAATTACGATGCCGTCCTTATTGACACAGATAACCTCGATGATGCTAGTGAAATAACTCACCATTCGGCAATTCATAAACATTTCGTAATATCGGCTGACGTCGATACAAAAATCATCAATCAATTGTTGGAATATGCAGATAATCAGGAGTTTGACTGGTTAGCCATTGGTCGAGGTGATCTAGCTGCAAATAGAGGACAATTGTTTGAGCTGGCTATTAAATCGAATATACCAGTTTCAATGATGAGCCAGAATGAAAACGATGAAATTGTGACTGAGATTCCTGGAATAGAAACGTTCACAAGTGCCATTGAAGTCACACTGGAAGAAGAATTTCAGGCAACTGCCGAGCAAAAAGCTTAGTGAAGGATAAGGTAAATAATGGAACGCAAACTTAGTTCAATTGCCACAATCGCAGCTCTTTCTGCCGTCCTTTTTTCTTTATGGAAAAATTACGGACTGTTTTTGACAATGAAACGTGCTCTGTTTGCATACCTCATATTCTATGGAATTGCTGCACTGTCAGTTTTGATATACAAAGCAGGAATACATAATGACGAATTGGATGCTGAACAAACAAAAGATGAAACTGTAAGGAATACCGGGAATTAGTGGCACAATTTCTGCTCTACTTGTAGTGACCTGATTAAAGATACTTGAAAGGAAGACAATGCTCATAACGAAAAAAGAAATTAACCAAGATAAAATGTGGGATAAATTTATCGAAAATGGATCTGAATATGCCAGAAAGCAGCTTGTTGAATCATATATAAGATTGGTTAACTACGTTGCGGGCAGAATGTCAATTGGATTGCCTCATTATGTTGATAAAGACGACCTGGTTTCTGCTGGATTACTTGGCTTAATTCAGGCTGTTGATAAGTTTGATCCTCGTCGGGAAATTAAATTTGAGACTTATGCAATACCACGTATAAGGGGCGCAATTCTGGATGAGCTTCGCAGGCAAGACTGGTTCCCCAGATCGCTTCGGAAAAAAGCCAGATCTCTGGAGCAAATATATGCAAAACTTGAAAAAGAACTGGGAAGATCGGCAACAGATCAGGAAGTTGCTGATGAGTTGAATATCTCAAGGACTGATTTAACTCAAATGATTGATCAAGTAGCATTGGCAACAATTGTGTCGCTTGATGCAGAGACAAATACCGACTCTGATGATGGCTCAACATCATTGGGTGAATGTCTGCCTGACAAAAAGTGTGAAGATATTGAGCAGACAATTTCTGAGAAACAGATGCGTCGATTAATTGCCGGTGGCCTTGAGGAATTGCCTGAGAAAGAGCAATTGGTTTTGGTGCTTTATTATTATGAAGATTTGACTCTTAAAGAAATTGGTGAAGTCCTTGAAGTAACCGAGTCACGAGTTTGTCAGATTCATACAAAAGCTATCATCAGGCTAAGAAGTAAAGTCAATGGTGTTGACGGAAAAAAGACACTGAACCGTTTAACTTCTGAAATTCGTAAAACAAGTGATCAAGAGGACAATAATCTTCTCAAGGTAAATATCATGGCTGGATTTGCAATTCCACCAATGGTGAAATTGGCGCAGGTGTTAATTGAAATGCAAGTCCCTTTGACTTGATATGCAGGTGGTGAAACATGAGTGGCGGAAATATTACAATACAATCATCGGTTGCTCAAAGTGGGCAGGCAGCTCGCAGTGTAACAAAAAGTAAACGCACCGCTGACAATAACAGCTCTGTTTCCAAAACATTGGAACAGACAGAAACAACCGAAACAGAAAAGATTCGTGATTCTGCTGAACATAAACAACAAAATGACCAAAGGGCAGAGGACAACCATAAACAAAACTCGGATTCAGACAATCAGCAAACAAGCGATTGCGGAATTCTTGTAGATACAAAAGCATAGGAGAGGTTAAAATGGAATTTAACTTAATTGAACAACTTCAAAATCATAATTCACTTACGTCATGGCTTGCAGTTTTTGCAATTGCTGCTGGCTTTGCATGTCTTGTTGGTTGGTTCTCTATTAAAGTAATGCGAAAATTTGTGCCTGAAGTCGATGTACCTGAAGAAAATATTACCGTAGCACCAAATGCTATCGAATCCTATAGAGGACAACTAATCAATCAAACAGATTCTAATGTTGATTTTGAGGACACTAGTTCAGTAAAAATGGACAAGATATTGTCCAGGTTGCAGCGATTGTCCAGCAGACTGGAAACTCTGTCTGCCAGGAAAGATGAAATTTTGGATCTTACACCTGAAGAATATGCAGCAGGGCTTGATTTGGAATTTATTCAAAGAAATGAAGCCTGACAGGCTGATCTATAGCAGAATATATTATTACTAGTTGTTAAATACCTTCAACTTGTGCCGTGCCAGCACGTTAAAGCATCTATTTATAGTGGACAATCACATTATTCAGTCGTATATTAACATGACAAATGACTGACATAATTACAGGAGTTGTCTATGAGTGATTTCCGCATTGTATTATTGAGCAAAAAGCCCCAGTTAAAGAAGATGATTGCTGATTGGCATCTTGCGGATGTTGAACTGTTACTATTTGATTCACCATCAGATGCACTTGCACAACTTTCCGATGGAGAATGTGAACTATTCATATTTGACACCAATAGTTTTCGAACCTCAAAACATATTGTAGATAAATTTCTCTCAATGCGAGGTGATGCTGACTTAATTGTTCTTGGAGATCAATCTGTATTGACAAATTCGTCTGACGGAAGTCATGGCGGAGTAGTAAGAAGATTGCCTCTTGATATCGATGATAACGAATTAAAAGCCGCTGTAGATAGACTTTTACGATTAAGAACTGTTCGCCTTAAAAGTGGAATTGTGGGTCGATCACGAGCTGTCAATCAAATGATATCGCTTATTGCTCAAGCAGCCCCTCTTGATGTAAGCATACTTATTCTTGGTGAGAGTGGAACTGGCAAAGAACTGGTTGCTAATTCTATTCACCAGCAATCAAGTCGATCAGATAAACCTTTTATAAGTTTGAATTGTGGCGCTGTCAGTGAAGGACTTCTGGAAAGTGAACTATTTGGACATCAGCGTGGATCTTTCACTGGAGCAGTTGCGAATCATGATGGCGTTTTTGCCAGGGCAAATGGAGGAACACTCTTTCTTGATGAAGTGGCTGAAATGTCATTGGCCATGCAAACCAGATTTCTGCGTGCTCTTGAAACAGGTGAGTACACTCCTGTTGGTGGAACACAGAAAAAGTTCAGTGATATACGGCTAATAGCAGCAACGCACCGCGATTTGTTGAAAGAAGTTGAAGCTGGGAAGTTCAGACAGGACTTGTATTACAGATTAAGAGTTGTTGTTATTCCAACACCGCCACTAAGAGAGAGAATTGAAGATGTTTCAATAATATCAGAATCTTTTTTGCGCAGGGAAAATGAAGCACACAATCTCAATCTAAAAGGTTTCACAAGACAAGCTCAAAACATGCTTGAAGAATATAGTTGGCCAGGAAATATCAGGGAGCTTAAAAACCTTATTAGTTCTCTGGTAGTGATTAAGCAGTCGGGAATGGTTGTACCAGATGATTTACCTCCTGAGTTTCATAGGCGCAATCCTACACAGCACCAGAATTTACCTGTATTAGTTGGAGATCGACAGGAACTTGGACTTGAATTGATGGCAGCAACTCTGCTTGAAATGAGAGAAGACATAAAACAAATTAAAACTGTTCTGGATAATATTGGACAATCTTCTGGTCAAGGTAGACAAGTTGGCGAAATAGTCGAAACTTTTAACGGTGATTGTGGTTTTATAACAGAGCCTGCATCTGGAGAAAATGACCTTCAGTCAGCCGAGAGAATTCTAATAGAACAAGCACTTCGATCAACTTATGGCAAGAGAAGGCAGGCTTCCGAAATTCTTGGTATAAGTGAACGAACACTTTATAGGAAGATAAAGAAGTATAACCTGGAATAATCACTTGTTGCGTTTTAGGTACAAATTGTTGTAGCCTGTACAGAAGGTTAAAATCAAATTCAAGGAGACAAAGACGATGCGGATTTCAAAACTGTTAACAATATTCTTTCTGATTTCATTAATAGCAACAAGTGCTAATGCTACAAAATACGCTGGTGCGTTTATGGATGACGGTGGCGGAGCACGTGCTTTGGGAATGGGTGGGGCATTTACAGCAGTTGCATCTGATCCATCGGCAACATACTGGAACCCTGCCGGCTTGTCAGGAATTGGTAGTGGTCAATTTATGATAATGCACTCGGAACGTTTTGGTGATCTCGTAGACAGAGATTTTGCGACCTATGTAAGGCCAGTAAGCTGGTCTCTATTTGGTGGCAAGGATGCTGGTATCGGCATAACTCTTATTCGTCTGGGAATTGATGATATTCCATTTACAGATCACCTGTTTGACGACCTGGATTCAAATGGGGATGGCGAAGTCTCCGATGACGAGCTTCAGGGCCTGTTTGGTTTACAGGATGAATTCCGGTATGAAAGTGATTCAGAATTAGCTCTGTTCCTTTCGTATGCTGAGAGTATCAATAACTGGAGTTTTGGTGGATCGATGAAACTTATCAGGCAGGAGATTGGCAGTTATTCCAGCGTCGGTATTGGCTGTGACCTTGCTGCACTTCGGCCAAACATTTGGCGTTCACTTTCATTTGGAATCAAACTTCAAGATATAACAACAACATATTTGTCCTGGAGTACTGGTGTTAATGAAATTATCACTCCTGCAATTGTTCCAGCTATTTCATGGAATCAACCATTGCCTTCTTTTGATGGTAATCTGATCGTGGCCTCTTCTCTGGAAACCAGGTTCGATAATCGTGGAGATGTAGATCAATTTTCTGCTGGATCAACAAGTGCCAATCTTCACTTTGGTGCTGAATTAGGATTACGAGATAGAGTTTATTTGCGTGCTGGTTTTGACAGTGGATTTGAAGCTGCAAACAGGACTGCCGGTGTTGGATTCAAGTTACGTCTATTCCAGGTTGATTATGCTTATGGCGATGACATTTTGGGCATCGATGAGTTGACTCACCGCATTAGTGTTACAGTGAGCCCTTCAACATTTAGTAGCCACTAGCTGATGATTTAACCGGTCTGAGGCCTGTAGGCGTAAATACGGTCACCCGGTCTGATTAAAGCACCCTTACGCATATTGTTGACTTTACGTAAATGGTTAAGTGTAACATGAAGTTTTCTGGCGATACCACTCAAGGTGTCGCCACTTTTTACGGTATAATAGACACGTTTGAAGTTTGCAGGAGGAACATAGTGTCCACGTTCCTTTGCACGTTTTTCAGCAACAGCAGCAAGTTGAGCTGGCATCGGAATAAGTAATTTATCACCAGGATGAATTATCGATTTATTTTTAATGTTGTTGAGTTTCATAATTGCACTCACTGAAGTACCATTTCTCTGTGCAATAATTCCCAGAGATTCTCCACGCTTAACATTATGCTTTCGCCAAGTGAGTCTTTTATCAAATGGTATATTGCGAAGTTTACGCATACACCGAATGCCAGTTCCAGCCGGGACTTTTACTGGATAATCAGTGCGGCCAGGAGGCGTTGCCTGTCGCAGTAGTGCAGGATTTAAAGCAACAACCTCAGATTCTTCAACTGATGCACATTCTGCAATCAGATCAAGACTGGTGGCATCGGTAACCTGAATGACATCATAATCAAGAGCTGAGTCAGGTGTAATTTCAAATCCGTAAGCTGCTGGATCTTCACCAAGGCGAGCTACTGCAATAAATTTTGGGATGTGATTTCTGGTTTCCCATGGAAGGTGAAGGTTCCAGAAGTCATCATGACCTGCAAGTTTTATAGATCGGTCAATCCTGTGCTCACCTGCATTGTATGCGGCCAGAGCAAGAGCCCAGTCATCAAAGTAATTATACAGCTGAGTCAGGTAAGTAATTGCCGCAACAGTGGACATCTCAAAATCTCGTCGCTCGTCAACCCACCAATCGACGCGTAGACCAAAGTGTTTTCCTGTAGCTGGCATGAATTGCCATGGACCAACAGCACCGACACGAGATTTAGCGGAAGTATTGAAACCGCTCTCAATCAATGCGTGATAGATAAGCTCTTCAGGAAGACCTGAATCCTGCAGGTGAGAAGTGATCAGAGAATCGACTGCCACTTTGCGTTCCAGCCACTTTTCTAATGTCAATCTTCCAGAACCATTATTAAAATGATCGATCCATTTTTGAACACGTTCGTTATCGACATAAAGTAAATCAGTTTCGATTGCGCTTCTCTGCGTTCCTGTAATTGGAATCAGTGAATCCGGGAAAGAAAAACCACTCAGGTTTTTATAGGCAGTTGCCAGTAGAGAATCGTCTTCTGAGATTGCAGAAATCAAACCATGTTCTTCGGCCAAAATGCCAGAAAGAAGCGCAACCCTTCTGGAAAGGCTGGCAAGATATATTGAATCGATACTGTCAGGTTCACTGTATTCAAGGCCAGAAGCCTCTTTACCTAGTAGATGAAGAATCTCCTCGGCAGGGTCAAGTTGTCGATTGGACAAAAATACTAAAGAATTTCTGTAAAGATCCTCCAATTGCTCCAGATCGGGTCTTTCTGCAAGAGCATCAATTGGTCGGGAAGGCAAAAACCCTGTTTCAAGCTCTTCTGCCTCAATTATCATGATGGTGGAATCTAAATCACTTGTTGATAATTCAACTATTTCAGCCTCTTTGACAACGGTTGAATCGGTGTAACCGCCTGCAATATATGAACAACCGCTTGCCAGAGCGGAAAGAATGACTACTACAATGAGTGAATATTTACGCAAAATTACTCCAAATGGTAATGTCGTTATTGCAATATATGTGACAATGTGTCATAATATGCAGGTGAAACTGTGTCGGAGATTGGAATATATACATTCTATCCCGATTTGTAATCTATTTTGTTAACAGGAGTAGACTTTTGCAGCAGGTGCTACAGACACTGGTACAAATTGCCAAGCTTCCGCCTGAATTGGTGAAGCAGTGCAAGGACGCCCTGGCTTCAAATGAAAAACAGCATGTAACTGATTGCCTGTCCAGGTGCAAGAGCCATTTAACTTCAAGCGGAGACCTGGTTAAGGTAAAAGTAAATAATGAAAACTCTACGGACTGGTTTGCTTTAAGAGGACATTCAGAACTTTTTGATTTTTCAGAGCTTGAAAAGTTGGAAAAGGAATTATCTGACTCCAGACTCATGTCAATAAGCAATAATGGCTATAAATTGTCAGATAGTTTCCCTGGCCCAGACCTTGATACTCATAACATGATTCTGGCTGCGATGGAATCGGCTCAAAATCATCAGCTTGTCAGAAAAGCTGGAGATGAAGAAGCATCGATAGTTCAGTCTATTATCGAACTACTGGTTCCGTTTTTAGGTGAGAGCCACTTATTTGTTCAACTCAATTCAACATCAATACGTCCCAATGACCATTCTCATGTTTTTCATGTAGAGTTTTCTGAAAAAAGATTTTGGGAGCAATCCAGAGTTCTTGGTGAGGCGATATGGATTCCAGGACTTGCTGAATTGCCTGGGTTTATCAGGTCAAAACTTGAAAATGATGATCAGATAAGTATTTCCGATGATGCGTCTGCAGTTGCCATTCCATTATTTGCTCCAGCAGACCCTAAATCCAAGGATACAGTAGTTGAAGCTGGACTTCTGTTACTTATTTCAGAACATATCACAGATAGAGATGTAATCCTGGAAAAAGGATTCCGACTTTCAAGATTTGTCACCTCCAGTTGGCAGCAACACCTCAAGATGAACCAACTGGTTCACACTGACAATCTCACAGGCATTCGCAATAGAGGATTTTTTGACCGCCATTTCTCCTTTGAAATGGAAAGAGCACAAAGGCAAGGGTCTTCATTGGTGCTATTGCTGGGGGATATAGATCATTTCAAGAAAATCAACGACAAGTACGGTCACCAGATAGGGGATCGAGTTCTGAAAACTGTGGCACGAGAGCTGCTCCAGGGATTACGTCGGATAGATTTGATCTGTAGAGTTGGTGGTGAAGAATTTGCACTTGTTCTCCCAAATACTGAGCTTGAACCTGCACGCGAAGTTGTGTCCAGAGTTCAAAAGAGTGTCAGTAATTTAAGGCTTACAGATCCCAATGTATCAGAAACAATCAGAGTAATGATTTCCTTTGGTGGCGCTGTATTCCCTGAAGCAGGTGAGGATCCTGCTGAACTTTACAGGGTTGCTGACAAAATGCTTTATCTATCGAAACAGCGGGGACGCAACAGGTGTTACTTCTGGAATCCAAACGGAGAACCAATCCTGACGCTTCCAGATTTCAAACGTGGTTAAGTGGCAACCCGTTAATTTTACTTTTACTGAAATATAATATTCTTTTTTGGAGTATCGGTTGGCTCCTCGGTTGGACAGTTAGTGATTCCCTGAATATTCTTGAAATCGATAACCGAATTGCTTTAACCGCAACAATAATTCCTGCTGTTATTTTCCCGCATATTGGACTTCCCCTGGGAGTAATTGGTGGTGTACTGGCTAATAGCTCCGCGAGTAGAAAAGGCGTTATAGCAGTAGATGCTCATTCACCATCCAGATACGCATCGTGGAACGGAACAGTGGTTCTCAGGGTCACTGGGTGGCCTACTCAAAAGTCCAATGGTTGGCAAGCTGCTGCTGTAATCATTAGTATTGATTCCATAAGTGATGGTTCAACTGTTGACCCAGCTGAGATGGATGGAATTCTTGTAAATGGGAAAGGCGAAATCCCAAAGCTGTGGGATATAATAGCATGTTCAATGCAAGGGCAAGTTCCCAGAAGAGAATCTGTTGCAGGTGGGTTCTCCATGAGAAAATATTTAAGTGGTAGAGGGATCAGATGGACCGGAAAACTTGATTCCTATGAGATACTGAAAACTCAACCTATGGATATGCTATTATTTCCCAGTGAACATTTGTTGGCTCCTGTTCGATCGGAATCTCTGAAGACAATTACAAGTTATCTTCCCAGGCGTGAGTCTTTACTTTTTTCATCGGTTCTGTTTGCCGACAAAAACTCGGACAGTCGTATTGTGAAATCCAGTTTTACTGAAACCGGAACTGCACATCTTTTTGCAGTCAGTGGGTTACATGTTGGAATATTGGTCAGTGTGTTGATAGCAATTGCATCTTTGCTTCCCACGCCAAATAGAATTACGCATATCCTGGTAATATTTGCTGTCTATTACTACACGGTTTTAGCTGGTCTGCCGGTTTCTGCAGTACGTGCAGCAACGTTTGCAACTGTAAGCTTGTTGGCGAGCCAGATGGGTCGCAAATCGGATTCGCTACATGTGCTTTCAATCATATTTGTCATGGCGGTAATGTGGTATCCGGAGTCAACAGCTGATGTTGGTTTGCAACTATCGTTCATTGCAACAGGTGTAATTCTTGTTGGATCACGATATGTTATGAGATTGAAGAATCTGAATAGTTGCGTAAAACCGCTGATTGTTTTGCTCTTTGTTTCTACAGTCGCATACTGGGGAACTTTGCCAATTGTTGCCAAATATTTTGGATCGATAAATATTCTGGCACCGCTTATTAACTGTATTGCGATTCCTGTTTTCAGTGCTGGAGTCTGGTTGACTTTTATTGCATTACTCGTTCCAATTCCATTCGTTCAAGAATCACTACTGGCACTTGGCTGGCTGCCAATTCGCTTTACGGAAGTTATGATCAACTGGATCTCAAAGGTTGATGCATTACAATTAACTGTTTGCGTAGATTCAGTTGCCTCGATTTCAATTTACCTACTGATAACAGCGTTAGTATTAGTGATTGCAAGAACTCCAATAAAGTTTGCTGTATCAATTATACTGATGGCAGGAATCGTGCCCCTGTTCAACCCGTCGCTGGTCAGTGAACCACAAAGTGAGATGACAGTAATTCAGTTTGATATTGGACAGGGAGATTGTGCTCTATTCAGATTCCCCAATGGATCAAATGTAATAATTGACACTGGTGCTGGTTGGCCCGGGGGAGATTCGTTTTCCAGAGGGCCCATGCAATGGATGAAGCAGCAAGGAATAACTAATATTTCAGATCTGTTGATGACTCACAATCATCTTGATCATACTGGAGGAACAAACTCACTGCTTTCTGCTTTTGAAGTTGAAACTCTCTGGTGTGGTGGAGATTCTCACAAATTGTTTGCTGGGGTTTATCAACAACCGTCAGCAGGAGATACAATTCAAAGTGATGGAGAATGGTCTTTGATATGCCTGTTTCCTGAAGCTGATTTCAATAATCAGAATGAAAACAATAACTCGGCTGTTGTTGGATTGTATTTCAGAAAATCCTTACGAGGAGTTTGGACGGGTGATCTGGAAAATGAGGGCGAAGAACATTATTTGGCTACTGCAACCGGTTCTGAACACCTGGATGTACTGAAAGCTGGTCACCATGGCAGTAAGACATCGTCATCAAACAACTTTTTGAACTATTTTGCACCATCAAACATCATGATCAGCTGTGGGGTTGAAAACAAGCATAATCATCCAAGCCACGGTCCGTTCTACACAACTCAAGACACAATAAAGCTTCACAGGACTGATTTTGGAGGGACTCAAACGATTAAATGGAGCGAAACAGGACTATTTCATGGCATTGAGCCAACCTTCCTTGACACTATGCAAATCGATTTGTACTATCCGGTCAACAGTTCAACAATTTAGCCTTTTGGCCTCCCGAAAATCTCAACGGAGAGTATTATGCAATCTCTGAAAAGTACCACAGACCTTGGTCTAAATCCTGATTTTAAAGGTAAAGTTCGCGAGATATTTGATCTTGGCGATACACTACTGATTGTAGCAACAGACCGTATCTCAGCATTTGACGTAGTGATGGATCAAGTGGTTCCTGGTAGGGGAATTATTTTGTCTGTCATGACTCTAGCCTGGCTCGATTATTTCAATGACATTCCCAATCACTTGATTACTGCCGATGCCGACCTATTCCCTGCGCCTTTCTGTGATTTCAAGAGCGAACTTGCTGGAAGATCGATGCTGGTAAGCAAAGCTGATGCAATGCCGGTTGAATGTATTGCACGTGGATACATCACTGGTTCAGGCTGGAAATCATATCTGAGCGATGGTTCGATTTGTGGCCATCAACTTCCAGAGAACTTACTGAAATCGCAAAGACTTGACCATCCTCTATATACTCCTTCAACAAAAGCTGAAGAGGGTCATGATGAAAATATTTCTTTTGCTGAAACTATTGATCTGGTTGGTCAAGATGATGCCGCCGCATTGAAAGAAATGACAATGAGACTCTATTCGACAGCAGCTGAATATGCTGCAAGTAAGGGAGTCCTTATTGCTGATACCAAGTTTGAATTTGGAAATGTGAATGGTGTACTTACTTTGATTGATGAAGTGTTGACACCTGATTCAAGCAGGTTCTGGCCATCGGCTGAACATGTGCCAGGTCAAGAGCCGCCGAGCTGGGATAAGCAGATTCTCCGTAATTATCTCGAAACACTTGATTGGGACCATGAATATCCTCCACCAGTTATTGATAATGATATTTTGGTTGCTACTTCAGATCGTTATCTTGAAGTACTGAATATCCTGTTCCCTGATTTCGCTGAGACCTGGAAAGAGGTACTGTAATGTCGCGTCAACCACGCGCTATTTTAAGTGTTACCGATAAAGATGGTTTGGCTGAGTTGGCATCGGCATTAGTTGCAAAAAACTATGAGCTACTTGCAAGCGGTGGAACTGCACAGTTTCTCAGAGAAGAGGGCGTTGATGTCTCTGAGATTACAGACTTAACTGGCTTCCCAGAAATATTTGGCGGTCGTGTAAAAACACTACATCCCTTGGTTTTTGGCGGAATACTTGGTGCTGATGAATCAGATTTCGATGAAGTAACAGACCTTGGTTTAAAACCAGTCGATCTGGTTGTTGTAAATCTATACCAGTTTGAAGAGACTGTTCTTTCGGGTGCATCAGATGCTGAAATTGTTGAAAAGATAGATGTCGGTGGGCCGTCTTTATTACGTGCAGCTGCAAAAAACTTCAATCGTGTATGTGTGTTGAGTTCTCCTTTTGATTACGGTGAATTCATTACACAAATCGATGGAGAATCTGCAGTACCATCAATTGATTTCAGGCAGGAAATGGCTCGTCGCACTTTTGACAGAGTCTCTGATTACGATGAGCAGATTTCAGACTGGTTTAATCGTGAGACTTCACAAGAGTTGGCTTTGCAGACCTTGCGTTACGGCGAAAACCCCCATCAAAATGCTGAACTTTATGTCCCATCAGTTGACGAAGATAATCTTCTAGCAGGTATGGGACTGGAGATAATGAACGGCAAACCTCTTTCATATAACAACATGATTGATGTGATTGCTTCTTTGAAAATGATTAATGATCTGGAAGGGTGTTGTTGTACTGCTGTGAAGCACACCAACCCCTGTGGTGTTGGAAAAGCTGAGAACGGCCTGGTTGCCTTGGAAGAGGCGTTGGCATGTGATCCTGATTCTGCGTTTGGTGGAATATTTTCGTTTACTACAGAGTTGGAATTACCTGCTGCAGAACTTCTTGCATCAAGATTTTGCGAAGTAATCCTAGCACCTTCTTATAGTGACGATGCTCTTGCAAAGTTAACTAAGAAAAAGAACCTCAGAATTCTGACATTTGACTCTGAATTATTCTCTGAAGCGACATATGGTCAGAGCAGAACTTTCGGTTCTGTTGTACTGCAACAGGATGAGGACGATGGTTTCCCTGAACTTGCCGAATGGAAACATGTTGCCGGACCAAATCCAGAATCAGATCAGATTGATGCGCTGGAATTCAACTGGCGAGTCTGCAAGCATGTTAAAAGCAATGCTATTGTCCTTGGCAATAGTAAAGCGACACTCGGTATTGGTGCTGGTCAGATGAGCAGAGTGGATTCTACGAAAATTGCAATCCGCAAAGCAGGGGAGCAGAATCTTTCATTGAAAGGTGCTGTTTGTGCATCGGATGCATTTTTCCCATTTGCAGATAGTATTGAGCAACTTGCTGAAATCGGAGTAAGTGCAATCGTTGCTCCAGGTGGTAGCATTCGTGACAATGATGTAATTGATGCTGCCAACAAACTTGGCATTACACTTTTCCATACTAACCGCCGACATTTCAGACACTAGGAGTCTTGATGGAAACCATTTCAAATCAATCTGAAATTGCAGTAATCGATTTTGGATCGCAATACACTCAGTTGATTGCCCGCCGACTTCGTGATCTGGGTGTTTTCAGTGAGAT
>JAAESD010000185.1 GCA_024229695.1 bacterium | reverse complement strand
TGAAAGTGGCACATGATAGCCTAAAGCAGCATCGATACATTCCGAATTCCCGCCTGCTGGTTGATAGGTTCCAGGTGTACAGGGTGTTTGGTAGCCTGACCCCGGTGTTGCAACACTGTGCCCCGGATCAGCAGCAATACAATCAAAAGAATTAGTAGAACCATAATTCGGATTGTAATATCCAGCCGAACAAGGTGTTTGATTGTCTGATGCAGGAGTGTCAACATAGAAACCGGGGTCTGCTATATTACAACTGGTTTGACCTAATTGACCCTGCCAGTATCCAATATCACATGGTTCTTGAGATATTGCATTATCAGCAGCAACGTAATGCCCAGTATCTGCGTAATCACAAATTATTTGTCCAAGAGTCGCAGAAAATGTCCCCGCTGTACAAGATAATTGGCTAGTTGAAGCGGGCAACGGAACGTAATACCCCATATCCGCCAATAAACAGTCTGTGGATTCATCGGCTCCTGACCAAGGGTTATATGTTCCAGCATTACATCGAATCTGAGATATTGCG
>JAAESD010000184.1 GCA_024229695.1 bacterium | reverse complement strand
TTGATCTTCACAAATAGTATCATCGGTACCGGCGTCAATAACTGGTGGATTTTCAACAGTTATTACAAGGTCTGCTGTATCCTGACAACCAGTAACATCGGTTGTTACTGTTAAAAAATATTGGGTTGTGACTATTGGAGCTACAATAGGGTCTGCCAGTGTAGATGTAAACCCTGCAGGAATCGAGGTCCAAGCATACGAAAATCCACCTGGAGCAGGTGCCCCTAACTGAATGCTTTCACCAACACATATCGTATCGTCACTACCAATTTCTACAACTGGTAAAGGATTTACAGTAACAATAACGGAATCCTCTGCAGTTTCTCCAGTATCATCAGTTACGGTTACGGTGTATTCTGTAGTAATTGAAGGACTTACATTTGGATTTGAACTTAAAGGATCGCTTATGCTTGAATCAGTTGGTACTGATGTCCATTCATAACTGTACCCTGGAGTGGATGCTGTTCCCAGTTGTGTAATTTCATTTAAACAAATGGCACGATCTGGTCCGGCATCAGCTATTGGAGTTGGATTAATTGAAATTATAAGGGTGTCAACTACCTCAGAGCCACAATTAACTCCGTTTACTGCAATCGGTTGAGCCGTTAGAGTCAATGTAATTGGACCCAACTCTGTTGGATCTGTTATATATTGAGCTGATGTTTCATCAGTTGGATTGATTAGGGTTCCACTCCCTCCAGTGAAAGTCCAAAGTACAGAAGAAGCATTGGTAGTAATCCCACTTAGGTCTGCTGTCGCTCCTTGAGAGATGGTTATATCGATTCCAGCATTAACAGTAGGGGTGTCAACAATGGTTTTTGTGATGGTATTTGAATCGGATCCACAATTATTTGTAGCGGTTAAGGTTAAATCAACTGAGCCTGAAAGTACATCAGCTGCGCTGGGAGTATATACTGGTTGTAATGCTGAATTATCTGAAAATGTTCCGGTTCCATTTGTAGACCATAGAACCGAAGTAGCATTTGCGGCAGTAGCAGAATTTAATAAATAACCGGTTGCACAAATAGAACCGTTAGCTCCTGCAGATACTGATACTAGTTCTTCAATTGTTAAGACAATTTCATCTGTGACAGCAGGACAATTATCACCTGGTAAGTTGTTTTGCGCTGTTAATTGGAATGTTATGCTTGTATCATTTGAGTCTATTGTATAGGTAGGATTTAGTAAAGTTGGATTATTTAAAGATCCATTACCTCCAATAGCTAGCCATTGGTAAGCAACTCCAGTAGCGGGTCCACTAGCAGAAGAAAGTGTAAAAGAGGATTGATCACTACAGATAGTGGCATTAGTACCAGCATTAATAACGGGTAATTGCTCAACGGTTATTGTAACATTA
>JAAESD010000183.1 GCA_024229695.1 bacterium | reverse complement strand
GAGGAAGATGTATCTGCACTTAGACGTTGGTTTGACAATCAGTAAATCGAAGCTAATTCCTTTAGATAGTAACCCTGCCATAAGGATAACCATTGTGCTTGTTGATCCAAGCCTGCTCTTGATAAACTCTTTAGAATTCGCTCTTTCTTATTACCTTAGGTTCAAGCAAATCCGTATCTGCTTCTGTTCTGCGATTTAGACGCCGCCGTAAACAGATCACAGCCCTTGTGGAAGACAATAGTATTTTTTTATGGTATAGAGCTTATGTTTGTTTTGTCAAAACACCAAACCCTTTCTCTTGATTGCATAAGTTGTGGAATATACTCTTTTGATTGGCGGTGTATCGTCAATTCAGAGAACACAAAGGATTTGCATGAATGAAGTTGAAGCTTTTTTGCTATAGCATTGGTCGCAGTAGCATGCGATGGCAGGCTTCGCAATGATGAAGCAGCGTCGCTAAGACGTGCTTTGGAACATCGGACTCTCTTCAAGAATCTCAGCGATAAGGAATTGACAACCTTGTCCTCTCACATCTCTGATCAGATACAGCAAGAAGGATTTGTTACTTCGTTGATAAGGCATTGGCAAGATCAAGTCCCAATCTGCAGGAGTCTGCCATCGCTGTAGCCTCACACTTGGTCTATGCAGATAATAGGAAGGTTGCTGAAGAAGAAATAAACTATTTGAATTATTTAGCCGATCATTCAACTCCATCTCATGAAATCAGCTCATTCATGATCGTGAAAGCTTTTGAGATTTTCAATCGAGATACCTTGAAATCTTGAAACTATATCCTTAAAATGTTCTGGACGACCTCAAGTCACTAAAAATCTACTTATGCATACTCTATTCACATGATCGATTTGTCTGATGGACTTTCACAGCTGATGATCTCAGGCATCTTTTTCCTGCTATTAGCCATCCTCACGATCAGGCTGAATCGATCGATGACAGAAGAAGACTGATTGGCATTAACTATTTTCTTAGTGATCAACTTGAATGCACATTGCCTATGTGAGCCACCTTTGATCCCTGATCATGCCTGTTGGCGTGATCGACTGTAGAATGACATCATTGACCAGGATCAATCCTCTATGAACAATAAAGTATTAACCAAATCCATTGACTTTATCGCTAGAGCTTGCTTGGCTTCTGTTTTTGTTAGGGCGATACCTGGAAAGATTACTGACTTCAGCTCTGTTGTGGAAACTATTGCTGCTAAGGGCATACCAGAGCCCCTTGCTGTTGTTTTATTGATCGCTGCTATTGCTTGTCTGCTGCTTGGTTCTATTTTTATGCTATGCGGTAGGAATCAACAACTTGGTGCAGCGCTGCTACTGATTTTCTTGGTTCCAACCACAATTGTATTTCATCTATTTCCTTTTCAGGCAGGTGCGATCTTTAT